>JBDTPR010000040.1:0-18737 GCA_039932635.1 Candidatus Solibacter sp. | reverse complement strand
CCCTTGAAGGTGCTGCCGTCGCCCCAGATGTGGACGTCGTCTTCCTTCATGGCGATGACCAGCATCGTGCCGGTAACAGCGCGCCCGATGGGGGTCGTGTTGAAGTAGTGCACGCCGGCGGTGGAGATGTGGAAGGCGCCGGACTGCAGGGCGGCGATGCCCTCGGCCACGAGTTGCTTGCGGCAATCGATGAGGCGAGCCTGCTCGGCGCCGTAGAGTAAGGCGCGGCGCGGGATCTCGTCGTAATCGGGCTCATCGGGCTGGCCGAGATTGGCGGTGTACGAGTAGGGGATGGCGCCCTTGGCGCGCATCCAGTGGATGGCGGCGCTGGTATCGAGTCCGCCGGAGAAGGCGAGACCTACCTTTTCGCCGGCGGGGAGCTTCTGCAGAATATTTCCCATGTGAATAAACCAGGATAGCGTGAGTCGCGAGACGCCGGAATTTCGGCGTGCAGGCGGGCCGTGTGCCACACTTTTAGATATGCAATATCGCAAACTTGGCAGGACCAATTTCGAGGTCAGCGACATCGGGTACGGCGCCTGGGGCATCGGCGGAAAGCAATGGCTCGGCGGCACGGACGATGAATCGCTGCTGGCGCTGGGTCGCGCCATCGAATTGGGTGTCAACCTGATCGATACCGCGCTGGCCTATGGCGATGGCCACAGCGAGCAACTGGTGGGCGACGCGGTGCGCGCCGCCGGCCGCAAGATCTACGTGGCGACCAAGGTCCCGCCGAAGAACCGGATCTGGCCGGCGCAGTCCGGGTCGCCGATCGGAGATGTGTTTCCGTACCAATACATCATGGAGAGCGCGGAGGAGAGCCTGCGCAATCTGAAACTGGACACCATCGACCTGCTGCAGTTGCATGTGTGGACAGATGAATGGGTGGAGCGCGAGGAATGGCGGCGCGCGTTCGAGGACTTAAAGAAGTCTGGAAAAGTGCAGAGCGTCGGCGTATCAGCGACGGAGCACGATCCTAACTCCACGCTGAAGGTGATGCGGACAGGGCTGATCGACGCGGTGCAGGTAATCTACAACATCTTCGATCAGACGCCCGAGGCGCAGATGCTGCCGCTGGCGCAGGAACTCAATATCGGCATTCTGGCGCGTGTGCCGCTCGATGAGGGCGCGCTCGCAGGCACCATCACCGAGGACACCGTATTCGACGCGAGCGACTTCCGTGACTTCTACTTCAAGGGCAAGGATCGCAAGCGGCAGGTGGTTTCCCATGTGAATGCGCTGCGCGCGGATCTGGGGCCGGGCGTAAGTCTGCCGGATACGGCGCTGCGATTCTGCCTGTCGCATCCGGCGGTGTCGAGCGTGATTCCGGGAATGCGCTCGCGGCGGCACGTGGATTCCAACGTGGCGCTGAGCGATCTGGGGGCGTTGCCCCCCGAGACATTGAAGCTGCTCAAGGGGCACGCCTGGGATCGGAATTTCTACACGCCGCTGTAGGCCTTCAGCCGGCCAATGTCAGGCGAGCCACCGTTTCCAGGTGATACGTCTGCGGGAACAAATCGACCAGCGTCATCGCGTCCACACGATAGCCTGCCGCGACCAAACCCACTAAGTCGCGCGCCAGCGTCGCGGGGTCGCAGGCCACGATCGTGATCTGCCGCGGCTTCAATTCCGCCAACCGCGCCACCACCGCTTTGCCGAGCCCGGTACGCGGGGGATCCAACACCACGAAGTCGGGCGCCTTCTCCAACTGCGCCAGGTGCTCCTCGGCAGTCTGTGCCGCTGAGAGCAAATTTCCCAGCCCCGCACGCTCCGCATTGAATTGCAGATCGCGCACCGCGCCCGCGCCCGATTCCACCGCCGTGACCTCGCGGAATTTGCGCGCCAGCGGAATCGAAAGCAGCCCCACGCCGGCATACAGATCGAGCGCGGTGTCGCCCTCGGCGCCTTCCACCGCGACCGCCACCAACCGGTCGATCAGGAAGCGATTCACCTGGAAGAACGAGTTGCTGCTGACGCGGAATTCGCCGCGATAATCGAGCGCGCCTTCCACCAGGCCGGGAATCTGCTGCGCGCACCAATCGAAGAAGCGGCGCGCCACCGGACGATCGGTCTCCAGCACATTGATCTGCACCTGCGTCTCGTCGGTGAACACTTCGAGCGACTTGATGAAGCGCGGCCAGCGCCAATCCTTCTGCATCTTCGCCAGTGCCGCGATCGCCTCATTTACCTTGGGCGAGGCCACGGGGCAAGCGGTGACGGCGCACAAATTATGCGACCGCGCCTCGCGATAGCCCAGGCGCTTCTCTTCCACATGCAATTGCACGCGATTGCGATAGCCGTAAGGCTCCCCCGACACCACCGCGATTTCCTCGGGCGGCGTAATCTTGCCGAGCCGCTCGATCGCCTCCACCAGGATGGCGCGCTTGGATACCAGTTGAAAATCATACGGCGCGTGCTGGTAATGGCACCCGCCGCAGCGCCCATAAACCGGGCACGGCGCAGCCACGCGGTGGGGCGCGGCCTCCAGAACTTCGACCGTGCGCGCGCGCACCAGGCCGGGCTTTTCCTGCTCCGCCTTGGCCAGAATGCGCTCGCCGGGAAGCACGAACGGCGTGAACACGACGCGCCCGTCCAGGCGCGACAGCCCGTCGCCGCCGTACACCAGCTTCTCCACCGTGACTTCAAAATTGCTTACGATAAAAGTTACTCCTCTTAAATACTGCCACCTACCATGAGAACACGAGTCTTCTCCGGAATGCAGCCTACCGGAAACTTACACATCGGAAATTACCTCGGCGCCCTGAAAAACTGGGTGCGCATTCAGCACGATTACGAGTGTATTTTCTGCATCGTGGACCTGCACGCCGTCACCGCGTACCAGGACCCCGCCGCGCTGCGCGCCAAGATCAACGAGATCGCCGCGCTCTACCTGGCCGCCGGAATCGACCCCAAGGATTGCGCCATCATGGTGCAATCCGCCGTCCCGGCGCACACCGAACTCGCCTGGATGCTCACCTGCGTCACTCCCCTGGGCTGGCTGGAACGCATGACGCAGTACAAGATGAAGGCCGCCAAACAGGAATCGGTGGGCGACGGCCTGCTGCAATATCCCGTGTTGATGGCCGCCGACATTCTGCTTTACCAGGCGGGAATCGTGCCCGTGGGCGACGATCAGTCGCAGCACCTGGAACTCACCCGCGACATCGCGCAGCGTTTCAACTCGCTCTACACCGACACCTTCGTGGTCCCCAACACCAGCCTGCCGACTGTCGGCGCGCGCGTGATGGGCCTGGACGACCCCACTCAGAAGATGAGTAAATCGGCCACCGGCATGGGCCACGCCGTAGCCTTGCTAGATCCACCCGCAAAAATCCGCAAGACCATCATGCGCGCCACCACCGATTCCAATCCGGCGGTGGATTTCGAAACCGCCGGTCCCGGCGTGCTCAATTTAATTTCCATCTACCAGGCCTTCTCCAGCGAGTCCGACGATCAGGTCAAGACCACGTTCACCGGCATGCGCTATGGCGACCTGAAGAAGACCGTGGCCGAAATGGTGATCGCGCACCTCGAACCTTTCCAGCAGCGCTACCGCGAAATCACCGCCGACCCCGCTTACCTCGCCGGCGTTCTGCGCGAGGGCGCCGAGCGTGTCGCGCCCATCGCCAACAGCACCGTCCGCATCGTGAAAGAACGCATGGGCCTGTACACATAGACTGGGATGCTGGCCGGCTACTTCCAGCTCCTGCGCCGCAATCGCAATTACCGGCTGCTCTGGCTGGCCCAGATTGTCAGCGAGATGGGCGACTGGTTCTACGCCCTCGCCGTCTACAATCTGCTGCTCGATCTGACCGGCAGCAAGGCGCAGGCAATCGGCCTCGCCGTGGTGCTGCAAGTGCTGCCCAGCACCTTCGCCGCGCCCACCGCCGGAGTGCTCAACGACCGCATCAGCCGCAAGCGCATCATGATCGGCGCCGATATCGCGCGCTTCTTCATCGTGCTCGGCATGCTACTGGTGCGCACGCCCTCGATGGTCTGGCTGGTCTATCCGCTGCTGCTGGTGGAGACCATCGGCGCGGCGTTCTTCGAGCCGGCGCACAGTTCCGTCATCCCCAACATCGTGTCCGAGGATGAAGTGCTCGCAGCCAACACGCTGGCCTCTATCACCTGGAGTTTCTGCCTCGCCGCCGGCGCGTCGCTGGGCGGATTGGCCGCCGTCTGGCTGGGGCGCGATGCCGTTTTCGTGATCAACGCCTTCTCCTTTCTACTCTCCGCGTGGCTGATTCGCCGCATGAGCTTCGCGGAGCCGCACGCCGCCAACCGGCCGCCCATGCACTGGAAGGAGCTGGTGGAATTCACCCCCGTGCTCGAAGGCTGGCGCTACCTGCGCAGCGATCCGCGCCTGTTCGCCACCGTCTTCGTGAAGGGCGGCATCGGCTTGCTCGGCGCGAACAATGTACTGCTGCCCATCCTGGGCGAGCGGGTCTTCCCCGTGAAACTCGAAGGGATGGACCATAGCCGCGCGGCCATGCTGGGCATGAGCATGCTCATGGGCGCGCGCGGCGCCGGTTCGCTGATCGGTCCGCTGCTCGCCGGGAAATGGGCGGGCGACAGCCATTCGCGGATGCGCCTCGGCATTCTGGGAGGCTTCCTGATTTCGGCGGCCGGCTACGTGTGCCTGGGTGGCTCGACCTCGCTGGGTATTGCCATTGTGGCGGTGATGGCCGCGCACGCGGGGAGTTCCACCAATTGGGTCTTTTCCAGCACGCTGCTCCAAATCTATACCGGGGACCGCTACCGCGGCCGCGTCTTCAGCGCGGATTTCGGCATCTGCATGCTCGGCATCTCGGCCAGCAGCTACCTTGCCGGAGTCGCGCTCGATTGGGGTGTGCCTCCGCGCGTCTTCGCCGCCGCGATCGGCCTGGTCATGCTGGTCCCCGCCGCGGCGTGGGCGGTGGCATTGCGCCGCACCCGTTAGCCGGGCACCGTGCGGGCGCGCACCCTTGGGCGGCGGTCCGCTCCCCTGTCCTATTACAATGAATGTTGATGCGATTTCTCCCCGCCTTCCTGTGTGTGACTGCCGTCGCATTCGCCCAAGCTTCCGCACCCACCATCACCGGCGCCACGCCCTCGTCCGTGGACGCTGGAGGTCCGGCCTTCACAATCACGGTGAATGTGAGTGCTCTCATCGCCGGCGCGAAAGTGAAATGGTCGGGCACTGAATTGGACACGCAGTACGTCAACGACACCACCCTCAGCGCCACCGTCCCCCCCGGGCTGTTCGCCATCTGCGGGAAGTACTCGCTCACCGTTAGCAACTCTCAGGTGACCACGTCGAACTCCTTCCCGATGATCGTGAAGCCGGTGCTCAACGTGATTTCGCCGAGCCTGTTGCCGGCCGGAGCCAACGGGACGAACGTCACCGCCGTCGGGCTGGGCTTCTCCAGCAACGTGCACCTGACCCTGCTGGCAGCCGGCACCCGTACCAATCTGCCGACGTCCTTCTCGCCGCAGGGATCCACCACCACCCTGGTCGCCTTCGTGCCTGCCAGCGCGCTCGATGGCACGTTCCCCAAGGCCGAAGTGTTCGTGACCGATGGCAGCACCAACGCCGTCTCGCAGACCCTGCCGATCACGCTGACCTTCGCCATCCTCAGTGCCATCCAGCCAAATCGGATCCAAGCGGGAATCGACACGTTCACGCTCCTGGTGGGAGGCGCAAATTTCGTGGGCGGCGCCGTCGTGCTCTTCAATGGAGCCCCGCTAGCAACGCAGTTCCAGAGCTCCACCATCCTGCGAGCCACCGTGCCTGCCGCGCTGGTGCATGACGACGTGCCAGGCGGAGTCGGCATACAGGTGAAGAATCCCGGCACCGCCGCCACCAATAGCATCAAGCTCGTCATCGACCCGAATCCCTTCGGCACACAACTCATTTCCATGAGCCCCGATCGTGCCGTCGCCGGCGGACCGCCCGTCATCGTCACGGTTACGGGCGAACGCTTCGTGCAGGGTTCGATTGTCAATTGGGTGCGTACGCCCCTGCCCACCACCTTTGTCAGCCCGACCCAATTGACCTTCACCATTCCCGTGGACCTGGTCGCCATCGAGGGTGTCGCGCCAATCACCGTGGTCTCGCCAGGCCTCGCCAATTCCAATTCCGTCAACTTCACCGTCATCCGGGTCTCGCCGACCATCTCGACAAAAGGCGACGGCATCACCCCCAGCACGGCGGTTGCCGGCAGCCCGGGCTTCACCCTGACGGTCAATGGGGATGGCTTCATTCTGACTTCGCAAGTCACCGGCTTTACCGGGGCCACAACGACGTACGTCAGCCTCAATCAGCTCAAGGTCAGCGTGCCGGCCAGCGCCATCGCGGTCCCGGGACCATATCCGCTGCGCGTGCAGAGCCCCGGCGCGACTCCCGGAGCCCCGCCCATCCTCTCGCCGCAAGCGCCGGTGTTCACCGTGACATCTCCGGGGCCTGTGCTCGCGGGTTTGACGCCTGCAACGGTGCTGGTGGGCGGTCCCGCCTTCACGCTGACGGTCACAGGCACGAACTTCGTGCCCACCGCGACGGTGAACTGGAATGGCGAACCGCTGGTCACCAAAAGTGTGAGCACAACGCAACTCACCGCGCAGGTCGCAGCCTCTCTGATTGCCACGGCCGGCACGGCGAAAATCACTGTCGTTAATGATGCTTCCGCCACATCCAACGAATTGCCGCTGCCGATTACGTCGTCGCTCTTGCCCACGCTCTCCAGTCTGAGTCCGAGTTCCACCACTCCCGGTGCCGCGGCCTTCACACTGACGGTCAACGGCGTAGGCTTCACCTCGAATACCACCGTGCAGTGGAACGGTACGACCCTGGAGCCCCGCACCTTCGTCAACGCGACGCGATTGACCGTGCCGGTGCCGGCCAGCCTGGTGGCGGCCGTGGGTACGGCGAACGTTTCCGTAACCAGCGAGAACGGCGCATCCGCGCCACTGGTGTTTTCGATCGTCTCGGCGCCACCCGCCACCACCACCGCGGGAATCGTGAACGCGGCGAGTTCGCTGCCCGTGATCGCACCGGGGGAGCTGATTTCCATCTACGGCACCAATCTGGCAACCAGCATCGCGCAGGCCGACAAGACCCCGCTGCCTACCTCGCTGGGCGGGAGTTCGGTCACCATCGACGACGTCAAAGTGCCGCTGCTGTTCGTCAGTCCCGGACAGATCAACGCGCAGGTACCCTACGAGACCAAGGTCGGCACGGTCAAACTCGTGGTGCAGTTGGGCGGCGCATCGAGCACGGCGGTGGACCTTCCGGTAGCGGCCACGGGACCCGGCGTCTTCACGCCGCTGACCAGCACCCACGTGCTCGCACTGAATCTCTCGGACGGCACGCTTAATACCCCCCAGACCCCCGCGCGGCCCGGCCAATACGTCACCGCTTACCTCACCGGACAGGGCGCGGTCAATCCGGCCGCACCCACGGGAGACATCGCACCCTCGGACCCGCTCTCCTACCCCACAGCTCCGGTGGTGGTGAAGATCGGCGGAAAAGTGGCGACGCTGCAATTCGCAGGGCTGGCTCCCGGCTTCGTCGGGCTGATGCAGATGAATATTCTGATTCCCGATGTGCCCGCGGGCGAGTTGCCGCTCGAGGTTTCGGTGGGCGGAGTCAACGCGCAGCAGACCACCATCTCCATCGCCGCGAAATAGCAGTGGTGGGGCAGGATGGCATCCTGCGCGCCGGTTGTTTACCGGCGCTCCGGGCGGGTTGCCAACCGGCTGCTCTCGCCCGAGCTTCGAGCAGCAGCCCGCGGGCTAGCTTAACCTTTGCGCGGTGGACAGGCTATCAGGCCTGTCCTACGATAAGTAGACGCCATGAAACACCCGCTGAAGTATCGTATTGCCTTGGCCACCGGCATTTTCCTGGTAGCCGCCATCCTCGGGTCGCAGCCCGCGCCCCGCGAACAGGTGGGACCCCTTCCCGGGGGCGGATTCCTGCTCAACAGCGGCTGGGTGGTGGACCCCGTGGGCCGCCAGGTTCCGCTCGACACACTGCCCATGGCCTCCGCCCTCACGCCCGACGGCAAACACCTCCTCGTCCTCAACGGAGGCTACAAGCCACCCACGGTCAGCGTCATCGAGACCGCCACCGGCCGCGTCACCGGCAGCGTCCCCGTCGCCGATGGCTGGCTCGGACTTGCCATCTCTCCCAAGGGCGACATGGTCTACGTGGGCGGTGGCTCGAAAGCTTCGATCTTCGAATGCGCGCTCGCCAACGGCGTGCTCACGCCCGCCCGCACCTTCGTGGTAGTGCCGCAGGCGCAGCGAGGCAATCCCGATTTCGTTGGCGACGTCGCACTCTCCCCCGATGGCCGCCTGATCTACGCAGCCAACCTCTATCGCGATTCCATCGCCGTGGTGAATCCGCAATCCGGCATGGTGATCGGGCAGATTAAAACCGGACGCCGCCCCTACCGCATTCTTTTTCATCCCGATGGCAAAAGCTTTTTCGTTACCCACTGGGCCGACGGCACCATGGGCCAGTACGATACCGCGTCCAACGCCATGATGGGCAGCGCGGTGCGCGTGGGCGCGCACGCCAGCGACATGGTGTGGCGCGCAGGAGCACCCGAGACCACCGATGGCGACGCTCCGCCGTATACCGCGCGGATCTTCGTCGCCGCCGCCAATACCAATCAGGTCTTCAGCCTTGGCGTGACCGCGTCCAAGGAAGTCAACGTGATCGAGAGCATCAACATCGCCATGACGCCGCGCCAACCCCTCGGCATGACGCCCTCTGGCCTCGGCCTCAGCGCCGATGGCAAACGCCTCTTCGTGGCCTGCTCGGATGCCAATGCGGCCGCCGTGATCGAGGTCGCCGAAGCGCGCAGCCGAGTGGCCGGCTTCATCCCTACCGGCTGGTATCCCACCGCTGTCCGCGGCCTGCCCAACGGCACTCTGGTGGTGCTCAACGGCAAGGGCCTGCGCTCCTACCCCAACGGCCAGAATGGACCCAACCCATCCAAGCGCCCAAACCCGGTGCATGCCGGCGAACCCTCGCCGCCCGCCGTGCAATTCGTGGCGCGCCTGCAGACCGGCACCGCATCGTGGATCGAACCCTTCAACGCCGAGCAACTCGCCCAGTGGACCGCGCGCACCATCGCCAACTCGCCGTACCGCGATTCCAAGCTCGACCAGGCCAGCACGCTGCCGAAGATCGAGCACGTGATCTACATCGTGAAAGAGAATCGCAGCTACGACCAGGTGCTCGGCGACATGAAGGAAGGCAATGGCGACCCTTCGCTGGTGCTGTTCGGCGAGAACAGCACGCCCAATCATCACAAGCTGGCGCGCGAGTTTGTGCTGCTCGACAACTTCTATGTGAATAGCGATGTCTCCGCCGACGGGCACAACTGGTCCACCGCGGCGATCTCGCCGGACTATGTGGAGAAAATGTGGCCCAGCAAATACGCCAACCGGCGCGCGGTGTCCGATTTCGCTGAGCAGGATCCCACGTCGCTGCCGCCCGCCGGCTATCTGTGGACCAATGCCGCGGCGGCCGGACTCTCGCTGCGCAACTTCGGCTACATGGTCAACAACAAGCCGAACGCCGCGCTGGAGCCGGTGCAGATTAATGGGGTGCGCGACCCGGTGCTCGCCAAGGTCACCAATCCGGCGTTTCGCGGCTTCGATCTGGATCATCCCGATGTGCATCGTGCCAAGGTGTTCCTGGCTGAGTTCGCCGATTACGAGAAGACCGGAAACATGCCGCGGCTGATCGTCATGCGCCTGGGCAACGATCATACCTCGGGCACTTCGGCGGGCAAGATTGCGCCGCTCTCTTCCGCCGCCGACAACGATTACGCGCTCGGCCAGATCGTGGAGGCCGTCTCGAAATCCAAGTTCTGGACCAGCACGGCGATCTTCGTTCTGGAAGACGATGCCCAGAACGGACCCGACCATGTGGATTCCCACCGTTCGCCGGCCTACGTGATTTCGCCGTGGGTGAAGCACCGCGTGGTCGATAGCACCATGTACAATACAACTTCGATGCTGCGCACCATGGAACTGTTGCTCGGCCTGCGGCCCATGACTCACTTCGATGCTGGCGCGCGGCCCATGACGTCCGCCTTCCAAAACCAGCCCAATCCGGCCACGTACACTGCCGAAAAGCCGCGCCTTTCACTGGAGGAGCGGAACCCCGCGACCCCGGCCGCCGTGGCGCTCGCCGCACGCATGAACTTCGAGGAAGCCGACGAGAATGACGACGACGAACTCAACGACATTCTCTGGCGCGCGATTCGAAAAGACGCGCCTCCGCCACCGATGCGTAGTATTTTCGGCCGCTAATACCCGTCGCCGGGACGATAAGGAAATTGGGGCCACAGAGCCCGCGAAAAACCAATGCCTCAAATCAACCTGTGCTTTTTATGGCACATGCACCAGCCGTTCTATAAGGATCTGGCCTCCGGCGAATACAAGCTGCCGTGGACGCGCATGCACGCGCTCAAAGACTACTACGGCATGGTGCGCATCCTGGAGGAGTTTCCCAAGGTCAAGCAGACCTTCAATCTGGTGCCCAGCATGATGGCCCAGGTGGAAGAGTATGCCGCCGGCGAGGCACGCGACCCCTTCCTGGACCTGGCCCTCAAGCCCGCCGAGCACCTCACTTCCGAAGAGCGCGCGCACCTGTTGCAGCACTCGTTCTATTCCGACCCCGGGCACATGATCTACCGCTATCCGCGCTACGGGCAATTGTTCGACGCGCGCAATGCCCAGCGCAACACCGGCGCGCGCGATATGTTCAGCCCGCAGGAACTCCGCGACGTCCAGATGTGGAGCCAGCTCGCCTGGTTTGATGAGGAGTTTCAAGCCAATGACCAGGAGGTGCGCGGCTGGATCGAGCGCGGCCGCAACTTCTCGCTCGACGATCAGCGCCGCATGGGTGAGAAGCAGCGCGAAATCGTGGGCCAGGTGCTGCCGGCCTATGCCCGTCTGGCGGCTGCCGGGCAGATCGAAATCTCCACCACGCCGTATTACCATCCCATCCTGCCGCTGCTCTGCGATTCCAACATCGCCGGCGTCGCGCATCATAATGTCCCGCTGCCGCCGCGCTTCCGCTATCCCGAAGATGCGCGCAAGCAGTTGCAGTTGGCGCGCGCCTATGTGGAGCAGCATTTCGGCGTGGCTCCGGTAGGGCTGTGGCCCTCGGAGGGGTCGGTCTCAGACGAGGTCTTCGCACTGGCCGCGGAGCTCGGCTTCGAATGGGCTGCCACCGATAGCGGCGTGCTCGACCGCACCCAGCAGCGCGCAGTCGGCGTCGAGGGGCTCTACCGTCCCTACGAATGGCGGCAGGGCGGGCAGACCATGAAGCTGATCTTCCGCGATCATTTCATGAGCGATCTGATCGGCTTCGTCTATTCCAAGATGGATGCTTCGCAGGCCGCCGAGGACTTTCTGTACCGCATCCGGCAGAACTGCTCGGGCATATTGTCGAGCGGCCGCGATGCCCTGGTGCCCATCATTCTGGATGGCGAGAACGCCTGGGAATACTATCACCAGAATGGCCGCCCCTTCCTGCGCGAGTTGTACCGTCGCATCAGCGAGGATGGCGGCATGCGAGCCGTCACTGCAAGCGAAGCCTTCCGCAGCATGGCGCCAGAGCCCCTAGACCACATCTTCCCCGGCTCGTGGATCAATGCCAATTTCGATATCTGGATCGGCGCAGAGGAAGATAATCAGGCATGGACCCAGTTGCTGCGCGCGCGCGCCACCTACGACGCCACTACCGGCGTGCCCGAGGAAGGCCGGCGCCTCGCTTACGAGGAACTACTGATCGCCGAGGGCAGCGATTGGTGCTGGTGGTATGGTCCCGAGCATCATTCCGATAACCGCCTGGAATTCGACCAGCTCTATCGCAGCCATCTAGCTAACGTCTATCGGTTCCTGAACCTGGCGCCGCCGGAAGAGCTTTCGCGCCCGATCCTGCGCATCGCGACCCCGGATGTGCGCATCGCGGCGACCGGAGCCATCCATCCGCGCATCGATGGCGAGGTGAGTTCGTACTTCGAGTGGTTGGGGGCGGGCCAGTATTGCGTCGACGACCGCTCCGGCTCCATGCACGGCAAGAAGTTTCTGGTGCACGAGGTCTTCTTCGGCAGCGATGGGGAGAACCTGTTCGTGCGCGTGGATTTCCGTCCTGGGACCGAGCCGGAACTGGCCGGCATGGAAGCGCGCGTGGTGGTGCAATCCCTGGAGAACGCCCCGCCCAAGCATGTGACCATCAAACTCGCGCCTGGTGCTGCCTTCACCGAGGACGTAGTGGAATGCGCCTTCCTGCGCATCCTGGAACTGCGCTTCCCGCTCGCCGCCGCGAAGGCGGACGCGGGGCGCGGCGTGCGCTTCCAACTATCGCTGTGGCAGGGCGGTCTGCCCGTGGATGCGGTGCCCCAGCAGGGCTGGATCGAGATGGCCACCACCAGTCCGGCGGAAATGGCAGGGTAACCAATCAGCGCCGCGACCGTGAGGGAGCGTTGGGCACGCTTACGATTAGTGCCGTTCCCGGCCGTCGTGTTAGACTGTAAAAGTTATGGCAATCCCGAATGTAAAGCGTTTCCGGCCCTTCTGCCCGGTCTGCAATGATAGCTACACCCTGATGGCAGTCCTGCCGCAAGGCGCGAGTGTGGATCAGTACCTGGCGGATGCGGTACAACGCCACGATCACAAGTCGTTTGCCGATGCCAAAACCTTGCACACCAAGGTCCGCGTCGGTCAGCAGAAGCAGCAGAAAAAGAAGTAGTTTCGATCTTCGTGCCGGGCGGCGACGCGTCTCACGCTTTGCCGCTCGGGACATTCCTCCGTATTGGCGCTCTCCAAATTTGGTGCGTGGCGATTCGTGCGCGCGTGCCCCGCGTGATCTCCGCTCACATTGCCCTAAGGCTGACTCAAGGGGACGGCTTCCTCAAGCACGGTTTCCCGGATTAGGGGACTCAATGATCGCCGGATCACAACCTGCACGCGCTGACCCAGTAGTCGCTCCAGGTCGGCCACCAAGCTCCCAGGGAACCATGGCGTGGTATTCCCGGTCACGTCAACGAGTAGATCCACATCGCTCGCCTGCGTACTCTCGCCTCGAGCCACGGAACCGAATAGCATTACGTTGCCTGCACCATGGTGCATCGCCACGCGCAGGATTCATCGCGATGGGTTCTGACGCTCTCGCATGGGCTCATACATCCCAATTGTAACGCCAGCGCCTGGATGCAGTCCGTTGCTACAGCCGCGCCTGCAGATTCTTCAACGCCCGCAGGCCTTCCTGCGCCACTTCGGGGTCCGGGTCCCGGCTCACCTTCTCCAGGTGCGGCAGGCTCTCTTTGTCGCCGCTCACCGAGAACACGCGCGCCAAGCCGATCTTCTCGTCCTTCGTGGCGCCCGCCAGCGGCACATACAAGGCGTTGCGCGTGCCCGCGTCGCGCGCCGCCTCGGTCAGCAGCGGCAGAGCCTCGCCCTTATAGGCACTCGAGTTCAGCGTATTGATCAGGAATTGCAAAGGGCTGAATTCGCTGATTTCCGTGCGGCCCAACATCACCAGCGCAAACGCCATCGACACCCGCGGCGACGTCTTGGTCTCGTCCTTCCACGCCTGCTCGATCACCGTCGAATCGGCCGGAGTGCGCAGGCGCGCGAAGCCCTCCGCCGCGGCGCCGCGGAGTTTCTCGTCCTTGTCACTGAGATATTGCTGGAAGACGGGACGCGCTGCGGGGTCGGCCAGCATCGCCAGCGAAGCCAGCGCAGCGCGGCGCACCTTGGCGTCCTTCGTGCGCTTGATCACGCCCATCAGATCCGCCGCCGCCTCGCGATTGCGCAACAGTCCGGTGGTTTCGATCGCCGCGATCTGCACCTTGGCATTCAGATCGTTTAGCAGGAAACCAATCTTGGGGCCCGCCGATTCGTCGCGAATTTTCTGCAGCGCCACCAGCGATTCGTACAGCACGGTCGTATCCTTGGTGCGCAGCGCCTCCAGCAGATCGGGCACCGCCGCGCGGCCCCGCAGGATTCCGGCGGCGCGCGCCGCATTGGCCCTGGAGGTCATATTGCCACCGCCGCGAGCCAGTGCGCCAATCGCAGTCACTGCATCCGGCCGCGCCACCACGTAGGGGTCGATCACCTGATCGTTGGTGTCGGTGAAGCGCCCTTTGATACTGCCGCCCACACGCTTGATGGAGGCGCCGAAGCCCGTCTGCACGTAGCCCGGCAGGTAGAAATCGACGATGCCGTCGGTGGCCTCAATCTGCACGTCGGCGTCGTTGTCATGCGTCGCTTGAATCAACGCATCCAGAGCGCGCGCGGCGGTCAACTGCTTCACCGCTTCCACCCGTACATCGGTCTTGGGATTTTTCAGCAACTCGGTGAGTTGCGGAATCGCCGAACTGCCGCCTTTGCCGATCTCGCGAACGTCCTTGGGCCGGAGTTCTTGGGCAGAAAGATCCTGGGCTCCCAACAACGCGCATGACAACGCGATCGGGGTAAAAATGGCGAAGCACTTGCGCATAATCGTAGTATCTCTTCAGATAAGACGCGCAGCGCGCCGGAAAAGCCGAAACTCCGGCCCGCGTCACCCAAACCGGCACACCGGCGGGCAGTTCGCGTCTAGCGAATGAATTCGACTTCGACGCGCTTCGGAATCAGGCCCGCTTCGAAACCCATATCGAGCAGTTTCTGCGCCGCCTTCGGAATCACTTCGCCGGCATCCACCGTGAAGTGATTGACGTACATGCCGACAAATTTCTGCGCCAGGTGCGGCTCCATATCGCGCGCGAACTGCATCGCGTATTGCAGCGCCTCGTCGTGATTGTCCAGAGCGTACTGAATGCTCTCGCGCATCATGCGGCAGCATTCGGTCTTCACATCGTTGTCCAGCGAGCGCAGCAGGACGTTGCCGCCCAGCGGCAGCGGCAGATCATAGGCGGTCTTGAACCAGCGGCCCAGGTCCACAATCCGGTGGAAGCCCTCGCGGTCGAACGTCAACTGCGCCTCGTGAATGATCAGGCCCGCGTCCACGGTACGTTCCTTGACCGCGTCGGTGATCTTGTCGAAGGGAGTGACCACCGGTTCGAAATCCGGCTGGAAGAGTTTGCAGGCCAGATACGCCGTGGTCATGGTGCCCGGGATCGCGATGCGCTTGCCCTTGATCTCTTCCGGTTCCATGGGACGGTTGGCGATGATCATCGGACCGTAGCCATCGCCTATCGACGAGCCGCTGGCCATCAGGACATACTTGTCCGCAACGTAGGGATAGGCGTGATAGGAAATCGCGCTCAGATCGTATACCCCTTCCATCGCTTTGCGATTCAGGGTCTCGATGTCGGACAGCACGTGCCGAAAGGTCACTCGTGAGGAGCGCACCTTTTTTGTCGCCAGTGCATAAAACATGAAGGCGTCGTCGGAATCCGGACTGTGGGCGCTTGAAATTTCCAGGGGAGCAACCGTGGTCATAAGAGGAACTATCAGTTTACACCACCACGGGATCAGGCCTGCAAAGGGAGGGCAACGAAAACGGGAAATCGAGGGGAAAAAGGGAAAGGGTGGCCATCCGAGTTGGGAAGTGCTCTAAGAAGCGACTGTTGGCGATCATCCTATTTGCGCATACGACGCATTGCCCTTAATTCAGGGGCACTGGAGAATCCGACCGTTCAGTGCTTCCGACTACCTGCTCACTTCCCACGGATGAGGCCACCCTCATTCTGATCCGGTTCTATATGTCACCTCCCGCCGACCCGGGGTGGGACGGCTAAAAAGACGGCGTTTTCAGTGGAACCAACTACTGCCTGATTCCACCTTCAATATGCGCCTGAAGGCTTGGAAAGTCAATCCTTTCTGAAGTACTATTCGTAAGGGAAATGTACCTGAGGCACCAACTCAAATGTTGCGCGATTTCTTCGCAAAAAAGCCCGTACCGCTGACCGGCGCCCCCACCGTGCGCCGCCTCAAAACCTACTCGGCGCAAAGCGGCTATGTGTACCAATATTTCTACGAAGGCCAGCGCCCCCTGTCAAACAAGAAGGAGCCCGGCACTGAGTTCGTATTCGCCGTCAGTGCAGACCGCAAGACCTCGCATCCACTGAGCGTGCTTGTGTCCGAAGACGCACTTCGCACCTGGGAACAGGCGCATTCGCACACGCTCTCTTCCACGGAACGTTATGCCGTTTCCAAGATGGCGTTATTTCAGGCCTTCGACGAACGGGCCAACCCTGAACTCATGAAGCAGGAAATTCGAGTGCGCGCCGCCGATATTAGCGCCATCCTCGAAGCCCTCGATATCGAGTAGGCTACTTCACCCACATCGACCCTGCATTGCTCTCCACGCCATCCACCGTCAGCACGATGGTGTATTTCCCCGGGCTCAAATTCGGTACCTCCAGGTTGGCCTGCGCCAACCCGACGAAGCCCGGCGTAAGCCCCAGGAATTTGATCGACGTGTCGAAGCCGCCGATGGTCGCCTTCGCAGGCAGCGTGGCGTTCAGCAATCGGTCGGTAGGCGCTGCGGCGCCGGTCGCCACCGTGCCGTCCAGGGAACCGATACCGATCAAATACGCGGTTACGATACTGGCCTTGGGAGCGGCGTTGCTCGCGCTATTGAACGTGAAGTCCTGATTCTGCACCAGCGCCGAACCATCGGCGGCCAGCAGGAAATACGGCGCAGCGCGCACCACTTGAAACGTCACCGCTGTGCTGGCGCCGCAGCCCGCGGTCACAATGGCGCTCGCCGTGCCCACCGACGTTTCGTAGGGCAGTTGAAAATTGATCTGGCCCGGGCTCACATACACCAGGGGCACGGCAGTCCCGTTCACCGTGACCGTGGCGCCGCCAAGGGTTGTCGTCAGCGGTGTCACGGTCGCCGCCGCAATGCCGCTACTCAAGCTCGCGCCATACAGGCTCACCAGCGAACCGGGCGACACCGGAGCGCTCGCCGAGGTGGCAGCGTTCACGATTCCACCGGGCGCAATCACCGCGGCCGTCCCCGTCCCCGCCGCCACCTGCGCGATGAAGCCATCTTTCGGACCGCCGACATACTTCGCGTGCAACACCCCAGCCGTCACTGGGAAATTAGTGGACGCCGTCACACCACCCAAGAGGAGGCCGGTGGTGCAACTCACCGACAGCACGTTGACGTAATCATCCAAGGTGCCACCCATGTAGCTGGAGAATTGCAGCGAATCGCCCGCCGCGCCCACGGCCGTGATGGTGCCGTCCACGCCTCCGCCTAGCGTCGTCTGGAATCCGGAATCCGAAGGAAAATTGGATGAGTTCGTGCTCCCCCCCACGTAGGCCACGCCGGCCGAATCCACCACGATGGCCGCACCGAAATCGTCGCCGCTGCCTCCCAGGAAGCTGGAGTACGCCAGGGTCGCTCCATTGGGCGCGAGCTTCGCCGCGAACATGTCTCGCGGCCCGCCGCCGAACGCCGCTTGGAAAGGCCTTACAAGCGGGAAATTCGCGCTGGCCGTGTCACCGGTGATATACACCGAACCAGAGCCGTCCACCGCCACCGCAGTGGCCTCATCGTCGCCCGAACCTCCCAGATAGGTCGACCATGTGACGGTGCCCGAAGGCGCGAGTTTCGCCGCCCACGCATCGACACCGCCCGCGTTGCCAGGTTGCAGCACGCCCGCCGTAACGGGAAAATCGGTGGATGTGGTGGACCCGGCCAAATACACGTTCCCATCGGGATCGATCGCCACCCCGAACCCGTAATCGTTCCCCGTGCCGCCGATGTAGCTTGAATAAAGGAGCGCTCCTGAGGCATCGAACTGGCTGACGAACCCATCGATGCCACCGCCGGGCGTGCGCTGTGCGCCGGACCGGCTCGTCGGAAAGCGAGCCGAAAGGGTGGCGCCGGTTACCCACAGATTATTGCTGGCATCCAATGCCATGCGATAAATGATGTCGGCGTTCTCGCCACCGATGTAGCCCGAGTACACGTACGTCTTGAACGTTGGATCGATCTTGGCGATGAAACCGTCGTAGCCCGCCCCGGCGAGGCTGGCAGATACCCCAACGCTGGGGAAATAGTCGGAACCTGTATATCCCGCCACGTATACGTTGCCCGCCGGATCCACCGCGATTCCGTAGGCTTCGTCATCACCAAGTGGCCCGCCTACAAGTGCGTAGGCCAGTTGGGTAGTGCCTTTGGGATCCAGTTTGGTGACGAAGGCGTCATAATCGCCGGATGCAGAAAGGGTTGACCCGGTGGCAAACACGTTACCCGCCGCATCCGAAGTAATGCCGAGCACCTGGTCGGTCAGGTTGCTGCCAAAGAAGCCCGCCCAGGTGAGGACGGGGTCGATCACCAGGGGATGGCGGTGATCGTACGCCGCGGTGGCGAAGTGTACGGTTTGGCCGCGCAGTACGTAGCCGCCGGCAACGCTGCGCCGTCGTCCATCGATTTCCTGGTAGATCACGGGCGGCGGCTGTCGCAACTCGCCGGCGGCGGATTCGATGATCAGTGCGCCCTTGGCGTCCAGACGCAGCCGGGTTGCGCCTTCGTAACGCAGTTCGATATTCCTGAGATTGGCTCCAGGGGCGACCACGAAATCGTATTCGAGGTTCCCATCGCTGCCATAATAAATCACGTCAATTCCTGGCCAGGCATCAGGATATTGCACGCGGGAATAAGTGGGAATTCCCGTCTTCCAATTCGCCTGATTTCCCACCAGATAATTCACCATTCCGGGAAGCGCGGCATCTGGCATGCCCTGGCGCGGCGTGGCGCCGATCAGGCG
>JBDTPR010000039.1:0-18798 GCA_039932635.1 Candidatus Solibacter sp. | reverse complement strand
AAGCACGGGTCTGTGCGGGGGGTGGCTGGCAACGGCCATCCCTACCGCGACGGTCCACAATGCGACAAACGAAGCCGATTATACTGGAGTTCACCAGAAATGAGCATCTCTTACCAGATCGTGGTCTGTGGCAGCCTCGTCCCGGACCCCTTGCAGACCCTGGAGCCGGTCACCGGTCCGGCGGGTCCGTCCCTGAAGAACGAAATGATGCTGCCGGCGGTACTCGACCCGTGGGCCGGGCACGCGCTGTTCGAGGCCGCCAGCCTCGCGCAGAAGAACCCGGGCAGCAAAGTGTGGCTGGTCAGCCTCGGCGCCAAAGCCAAATTGCAGCAGGTGATGATGACCGTGGCGCAGAAGGTCGCTTTCGAACTGGTGGCGCTGGACGGTCCCGCGTCGGGCTTTGCCGATTCGTTCGAGACGGCGGCGGCCCTGGCCGCGGCTATCGAGGGCATCGCCGGGTTGGATCGCGCCAGGCTGCTGCTCTTCGGCGGCTGGGAATCGGCCTCACGCGGCTCCGGCGCGACCATGCAGATGGTGGCGGAACGCCTCGGGATCACTGAACAGTTCCTCGGCGTGGACCAGATCGCGCTGCGCGACGATGGCAGCTTCGAAGTCCTGGAGCGCGTCGAAGGCGGGAGGCACCAGGTGTCGGTGTGCGCCGCGGCGCCCGCAATGCTGGGCTGGGCAACAGGCAATCTGCCCGAGCCGAAGAACAATCCACAGGTGGGCATGGCCAACATGCGGACCGTGATGCCCGCGCTGCAACGCGCCAAGGCGGCCCCCATCAATAATGCGGGCCTGACCTATCAATCGGTGACGCTGCCCAGGCAGCAGCGCCAGACGCGGATCGTGAAGGACATGCCGGTGGAAGAGATCGCGCGCGAAATCGTCGTGTGGCTGGGGGAGGAATAATCATGGGCTCGATCGTGGAGAAGATACTTTTCCTGGCGCACACGGATGCCGAGGGCACCTTGGGCAAGGGGGCGCTGGAAGCTCTGAATGCGGCGCTCGCGCTAGGCGGTCCCGTGACCGTCGGATTGTCCGGCGCCGCCACGCAGGCAGGCGCCGACCAGATCGTGGGTTGCGGCGCAGTGCGATTCCTGTCGGTGACCGGCGAGCAGTTCGCGGCGCCCCGCTATTCGACAGATGCGGCGGCCGCCGAAGCGTTGTGCCGCGCGGCGGCCTGTGACATCGTAATCGCGGCGGGAACGTCTCGCTTCGCGCGCGCGCTGCCCGGCGTGGTCGATCGCCTCGGCGGCAGGGTGGATACCCACGCTACCAGTCTGGTGGCTTCGGACGGCGTTCCGGCAGTGACGCGCTGGTTCTACCGACAGCGCATGGAAGCGGTACTCGCGCGTACGCAGCGGCCGTGGATCGTGCTGCTGGATCCCGGCTGTGTAACCGCATGGAGCGGCGCGGCGGGAACGGCATCTACCGAAGCCGTACCTGTGGAGGTCGCGACACGGACCACCGTAACGGGTTATCGGGCGCCGCAATCCGACGAGCAGACCATTCGCCCCGACGCCAAGGTGCTCTTAGTGGCCGGCGCGGGCTGGACCAAGAAGCAGGGCGACGGCACAGTTCACGCCAAAGAGGCCGAAGAGCTGATCCTGGGCTTCCTGCGCACCGCGCAGGCATCGTTAGGCAGCAGCAAGAGCCTGGTGGATCAGAGCGGTGAAGGCCAGGCAGTCTTGACCTGCCTCAGCCACATGAATCAAATCGGTCAGACGGGAGCCACGCCGCGCCACGCGAAGGGGCTATCCACCTGCTGTCACGGCGAGGAACCGCATGTAGTGGGCTGGCGCTTCATCAATCAGCGGCGCGCCATCAATCTGGATGCGGGCTGCGGTTGGGCGCGGGGCAAAGCCGACGTCCTGTATGTAGCCGACGCCTTCGAAGTAATGCGCAGAGTAAACGCCCTGCTCTAGCAGCCTCTTCGCAAGCCGCCAGCGTCTCTAGTGGATTACGTTTTCGAAAATGCGGTGCGCATACGACAGGGTCGCCGGGTGCAACATGCCAACCACCAAGCCCGCAACCACGGTCACGGCGGCCAGCGTCATCGCCGGAGACACGTTGGGCAGCGGTGCCACAGGCGCCGGATTCAGCAGGCGATCCACACGCGCCGAAACCTCTCCGCAATTGCTCATGAACGCAGCGGTGAGCGGCGTCGCGGGGCTGCCTCCGAGCCGCGCCATGCGTACCAGGGCGGCCGCCAGCGAGAGCGAACGCCGATTGTCTCCGGCCACCGCCTGATCGTCCGCCGACCACTCAATGAGCCGCGCCCAGTCGCATTCGAGCCCCTGGAACCCGTGGAATCCAGGCAGCAAGCCGGGCGTCAATAGCAGCACCAGGCGCTTCAGATTGTCGCGTGCGTCCAAATGCGCTTCCTCGTGCCGCAGCGCGGCAGCCAGTTGTGGCGGCGTCAACTGCTGCACCACCGCATCGGAAACCACCACGCCCGACCGGAATACGCCGACCAGCGCGAAGAGCGGCGCCTGCGTATCCAACACGCGAATTGGCAGCCGGAATCCAGCCAATCCGGCAGGACGCCCAAGGTGCATGCAAGCGCGCGAGTGGCGCGAGGCGCGTATCACACCGCTCAATCCGCGCACTCCGGCCAGAGCCCAAAGCACCGCCCCCAGAATTGCCGCCGCCAGACAACTCACGCCGATCTCTTCCCGGCTGAGTTCAGGCTCCAGCCAGAGGTAACTGGGAACACAAATGCCAGCGACCACCAACACGCCCAGCCCCGCCGGCAGCAGCCGCACCGCCAGCAGTAGACGTGCCGCAACACTCGGGCGCAACCCGCGCGCGGCTCGGACCAGCGGTCGGCCGGTCACTATCACCAGCAGGCCCGCGGCGAAGTGAACCGCGAAGAACACCGCAAAGCTGAGGCAGACCAGCCGGAGCAGGTATGGCGCCATCATGGCTTGGGCCTCCGGCTCAGTTCCTTCCGGCGAAGCTTGATCCTGCGCTCCAACTCGTCCAGCAGCGCCTCGTCGTGCTGTCCGACAGCTTCCACCAGGCAGGACAGCAGGAGGTCGCGGGAAGGCTCAGTGACCGCAAGAAAGCCGGCTACGAAATCGCCCGTGCGCTTGTGCTCCCATTCATCCCTCGTAAGAATCGGCGAATAAATAAATGCCCGCTCCGACTTGCGCAGGTCCAGCAACCCCTTCTTGAAAAGACGATCAAGAGTGGTCATCACCGTAGTGTAGGCGAGCGGCCGTTTGAGCCGGTCCACTACGTCGCGCACGTTGTTTTCGCCGTGCGTCCACATGATTTCCATCACCGTCACTTCCAGCGGACCCAGCGGCTGCGGTCCCGCCTGGCGATTCCTGAAGAGTCCCATCATACCTGCTTACTTTTTTGCCGGCGTCGCGGCGGGCGCTCCGCCCAGCAACTTGTCGATCTCGCGCGACAACCCTTGGCCTTCGAAGATGTCTTTCGTCAAGACCCCGTTCTGCCACGAATTGCGAATCATCCCATTGCCATCCACCAGGTACACCGTCGGCAAATCGACCGACGGCGACCTGACATAGGAGGCCGCGACTTGCCCCTGATCGTAGAGCATAGGATACGCCAATTTATGCCCGGTGACGAACTGCTGCATCGTCTGTGGATTGTCCGGCGGATTCGCCACCGCGAGAATCACCAGCCTGTCCGCATACTTGGCCTTCAGCCCGTTCAGCACGGAACTGAAGGTGGCGCAGTGCGGACAAGTCGTCTGCATGAACTCCACCAGCACGATCTTGCCGCGGTAATCCGCAAGGTCACGCCACTGACCGGTTGTGTCGATCAGGCAGAATCCAGGAGCGCGGCGCACCGGATCGGCCGCGAATAATGCCAGCGTACAAAGCAATAATCCAACCAGTTTCTTCATGACAATTCCACCATCTTCCGCAACGATTCCTCATAAGGCGCGCGCGCCACGCCATTCTCCGTGATGATCGCCGTCACGTAACGGTTGGGCGTGACATCGAAGGCCGGATTCATGACGGCAGTGCCATCGGGCGCCACCTTATGCCCGAACATGTGCGTCACCTCGGCGGCCGGACGTTCCTCGATCGGGATCTGCTCGCCCGAGGTCAAGGTCAAATCCAGCGTCGAGACCGGCGCGGCCACGTAGAACGGAACGCCGTTCTCCTTCGCCAGCACCGCCACCGAGTAGGTGCCGATTTTGTTGGCCACATCGCCGTTCGCCGCAATCCGGTCGGCGCCCACCACAACACAGCCGATCCGCCCCGACTTCATGAAGTGCCCGGCCATGTTATCGGTGATCAGCGTCGTCGGAATGCCGTCCTGCTGCAACTCCCACACCGTCAGGCGCGCGCCCTGCAAAAAGGGCCGCGTCTCGTCGGCGAACACGTCGATGGTTTTACCACTCTCACGCGCCGCGCGAATCACGCCTAGCGCCGTACCGTAGCCCGCCGTGGCCAGCGCCCCCGCGTTGCAATGCGTGAGCACCGTCTTGTGGTCCGGCACCAGCGCCGCTCCGTGACCGCCGATGGCCCGATTGATCGCGATGTCTTCCTCGCGCATCAGGATCGCTTCCCGCACCATGCGCTCGCGGATTTCCGCCAGTGGCTTACCCTGCAACGAATCGTACAGCCGCTTCATGCGGTCGATAGCCCAGAACAAATTGACCGCCGTCGGCCGTGTTGCCGCCAGCGTGTTGCAGATGGTCTCCACCTGGGCGTCCAACCCGGCCTCGTCCGCCTGCTGCACGCCGATCGCGACTCCCATCGCTGCCGCCACTCCGATCGCCGGAGCGCCGCGGATGATCATGTCGCGTATGGCCGTCGCCACCTCCTGATAATTGCGGCAAGTGACGTATTCTTCGTGCAGCGGCAGGCGCGTCTGGTCGATCATGACCACGCCCTGCGGCGTCCATTCGATAGTTTCTACCATGATAAAAGGCTTATTTCAGACTATCACTGCTCCCGACCGTTACTGGATCGGTAGCGGCTTGCCCTTCGCCGAAGGCAGCGCCACGCCGAGCAGTTTCGCAATCGTCGGCGCGACGTCGAGGTTGGAAATCGTCGCCGGCAGCGCACCCGCGCGCACCCCGTAGCCCGCCGCGATGAATATCGCATCCAATTCCGGATCGCTTGCCACATACCCATGGCTGCCGCGCAGCTGCGGCACCGCCGCCGTCACCGGTCCCCCGGTGGCGCCCGAGAACGAGTAGCCTTCCTTCGCCGTGATTATCAACTGGCTCATCTGCGGATCCTTGTCGGGAGTCGGCAGGCCCATCGCGGCAAAGCCGTCCACGCCCACCACTTTGCCCACGCCTTCGATTCCTTCCAGCGCCTTCACCGCCTGGGGAATCAGAGATTTGTCGGGCACATAGATCATCGCCGTGCCGCCCTCGGGTATCACGTGAGCCTTGCCTGTGAGCCCTGCCGCAGCCAGCGCCACCGCCGGCTGGATCGTCTTCGTGTAGCCCTTGAACCCATGATCGGACACGATCAGGAAAGTCGTACGATCCTGCATGCCGGCCTCGCGCACCGCCGCCACCACCTTCTCCACGCAGCTGTCCAGAAAGGCCATCGCGCTATTGCCCGCCAAGCTCTTGGGACCGTATTGGTGGTGCGCCGAATCCAGCGACAGGAAGTGCAACAGCATCAGATTGGGCTTGTGCTCGCGGATCAGGAAGGTCGCCGCCTTCGTCCAGATCTGGTCGCGGTACAGAATATTTGCCTTACTGAAATCCGTGACATCCGCCACCGTAATCACACCCTTGCCGATCATTTCCTTTTCCACCGGACCTTCCGGCGTAGCCCACTCGTTGAACGGCCACGTGATCGTCGGAGCTTTGCTGATGGCCACCCAGTCGATCTGCGCCGTGGTCAGACCGGCTTTGTGCGCGGCATCGTATACCGTCAGCGCGTGGACCATCTTCACCTTGTCCACCATGGGGTCCGTCTTGATCGGCGGCCACGTTCCCGTCGGCACCAGGCTGCCGTTCACCAGCAAGCCGTGCTCGTCGGCTTTGACGCCGGTAACCATGGTGGTGTGGTTCGGCCAGGTGACCGTAGGATTGATGATGTTCATCCGCGCCGACACGCCTTCGCGAATCAGCTTCCGCAACGTGGGAATGGGCAGTTTGGGGTCTTCCAGGGCGTAGGCGGGAAAGCCGTCCAGGCTGATTACCACCACCATCCGCTGCTGCGCCGGAGTCTGCTGTGCAAGCGCGGGGCGAAGACTCGCCACAGCTAGCACCGCCAACGCGGCTTTTGTCACCGTTCCGTGTCTCATCCCTCCAGTTTCGCGCACGCGGAAAATATTTTGGAGCCAATTTGTCGTTTGGGCCTTTGGTCTTCTCAGCGTTTTCCTCCGCATCTTTGCGTCTCCGCGGTGAAATTGTAGCGGACGGAGTTACGCGAGGCACCGCACTACCTGTACGGCCCGAGTCCCTTGGCGGCGATCAACGCCACAAACTGGAAGCCGTTGAACGACGCATGCAAACCGGCGGCCGCCTTGGTCGAACCAGTCGCCTGCCGTATCCAGCCGAACGCCACGCCGGAGAGCGAGATCAGCAGCACGTGGCGCCACGAGTTCCCGTACTCCTGATAATGCAGCATGCCGAACGGCAATGCCGTAGCCAGCACGCCTGCAACCGCGCCCAGACTGCGCACCAGCACCGGCTGCAGAAAGCCGCGAAACACCAACTCCTCGCATACCGGTGCGATGATGCTGCCGAAAATCGCGATCAGGATTACCGACGTCGGGTCCTTGAACAGCTTCGTCAGCGGGTTCTCGCCAGTCGGAATGTGAATCAGCCTGCCCAGCATTCCCAACCCAAACACCAGCATCACGCCGTACGCCACGATCGTGGGGAATGGCATGCGCGGCGCGACCCAGCCGAGCGACCTCCAGAAGGGCCGGTCGTATTGCATGCGGAACAACAACGCCAGCGCGCCGAAGAGAAAGGCGTACCCCGCGAATTGCGCAGCCAGCAGTTCCCAGGTGCTCACCGGTGCGTGCAACCGCAGCACCCACAGAGAGCCTTTCACCACACCTAAGCCGGCCAGCATGCACGGAATGGCAAACCCCGCGAAGATCAGCAGGTCCATGTAGCCCCAGAAGGGATCGCGCTCCGGCGGCACAGGCGGCCCCACCGGTTCCAGCGACTCGGCCGTGACCAGAGGTTCCGCGTCGGCCGGAGGCTCGCTCGTCTCGGGTTCGTCCATCATGCGGTCTTCTCGATCAACGCCGCCGCCAGCAGCGGAATCATCAACTCATGATGCCCGGTAATCGCGTAGCCCTTTCCGCCCGCGCCGGCATGAGGCCGCTCCACCACATTAAATCGCGGCCGGTAATGCTGGATAAAATCGCAGTTCGCAGTCGTGAATTCCGTCAGCGGATAACCCAGATTGCGTACCGTGGAAACCGCCTTCAGAAACACCTCGGGCAGCAACACCGCCGACCCGATATTCAGATAAATCCCGCCCCGATCCAACTCCGTCACCAGTTTGCAGAACAATCGGAAATCGCGGTGCGTCGCGCTGCCGATGGCCGCCCCGTTCGCGGCCGGATGCGTATGCGGCGTATCCGTGCCGATCGCCACGTGCACTGTCACCGGCGCCTTCGCCCGATATGCATTCAACAGCAGGCTGGCCTCGGGACACGCCACCCGCTCGCCGAGCCCGTCCAGCGCGCGACCCAGCGCCTCGCCCATGCCGAGCTCATCGCGGTCGCCCGCAACGATCGCGCCGTTCATCTCGCTGCCCGTCTCTTCTGCCGAGCCGAAGCGCCCGTCGGGCAGCACCGCTTCCACATCCTCGCTGGTGTGCCCGGCCAGCGCGATTTCGAAATCGTGAATCGCCGACGACCCATTCAGCACGAACCCGGTCGCCAGTCCGCGGCGCATCAGATCCAGCATCACCGGTGCCAGGCCGCACTTGATCACATGCCCGCCCATGCCCCACAGGATCGCGCGACCCTTCGCCCGCGCCTCCACAATGGCATCCACCACGGCGCGGAAATGCTCGGCCGCCAGCAGGTGCGGCAGCGACCCCATCAGCCCCGCGACACCCGATCCCTGCACATAAGGCGTCGCGAAATCGGAGGTCTTCACCTTCCCCCCGCGCTCCCCCAGCCCGACCGTCTTCAATCGCGAGAGGTCGATCGGCCGCTGCGCGTAACGGCTCATCGCAGCACCTTGCGCAGCGCTTCGGCCGTGTAGCTCTTCTTGTGGCGCGCCACCTGTTCCGGAGTTCCCGCAACCACGATGCGGCCTCCGTATTCGCCGCCGTCCGGTCCCAAATCGATGATCCAGTCCGCCGCTTTCATCACATCCAGATTATGCTCGATCACCACCACGGTGTTACCCAGGTCGGTGAGCCGCTGCAGCACGTCCAGCAGTTTGCGCACATCGTCGAAATGCAGCCCCGTGGTGGGCTCGTCCAGCAGATAGAACGTCTTGCCCGTCTGCCGCTTGCTCAATTCCTTGGCCAGTTTGATGCGCTGCGCCTCGCCGCCCGACAGCGTCGTCGCCGATTGTCCCAGGTGCAGGTACCCCAACCCCACATCGAGCAGCGTCTGCAGCTTGATTCGGATCTGCGGCAGATTCTCCATCAGCGGCAGAGCCTCTTCCACCGTCGCCTCCAGCAGATCCGCAATCGAGTAGCCCTTAAACTTCACCTGCAAGGTCTCGCGATTGTAGCGGCGTCCGCGGCACAAATCGCACGTCACATAGACGTCCGGCAGGAAGTTCATCTCGATGCGCTTGAGGCCGTCGCCCTGGCACGCCTCGCATCGCCCGCCCTTCACGTTGAAGCTGAAACGCCCCGGCTTGTACCCGCGTTCCCGCGATTCCGGCAGCATCGCGTACAGATCGCGAATCGGCGTGAACAACCCCGTGTACGTCGCAGGATTAGAGCGCGGCGTACGTCCGATGGCCGCCTGATCGATGCGGATCACCTTGTCCAGCAGTTCGATTCCTGTGATCGAATCGTGCGCTCCCGGCTCTTCGTGCGACCCGTAGACTTCCTTGGCCAGCGCGCGATACAGAATCTCGTTGATCAGCGTGGATTTTCCGCTGCCCGAGACCCCCGTCACCACCGTCAGCATGGCCAGCGGAATGTCGGCGTTCACGTCCTTCAGATTGTGCTGCCGCGCCCCGCGGATCGCCAGTTGCTTCCCGTTGCCCTTTCGTCGCGCGGTCGGAATCGGAATGCTCTGCGCCCCCGATAAATACTGCCCGGTGAGCGACGCCGCGTTGCCCTCGATCTCGCGCGGAGTCCCGCTCGCCACCAGCTCACCGCCCAACCGCCCCGCGCCCGGTCCCAAATCGATCACGTAGTCGGCGCGCTCGATCGTCTCGGCATCGTGCTCCACCACGAGCACCGTATTCCCCATATCGCGCAAATGCGTCAGCGTCTCCAGCAGACGATTGTTGTCTCTCGGATGCAGGCCGATCGAAGGCTCGTCCAGCACATACAGCACGCCGCGCAGCTTCGACCCGATCTGCGTGGCCAGCCTGATGCGCTGCGCTTCGCCGCCCGAAAGCGTCGCCGAGGAGCGTTCCAAACTCAGATAATCCAGCCCCACCGCCGACAGGAATTCCAACCTCCGCCGGATCTCGTCCACCACCCGCCCCGCTATCTGCGTTTCGCGATTGGTCAATTCCCAATTCCGCGCCGTCATCAAAGCGCGCGCAATCGGCAAGCCCGTGAATTCGCTGATTGAGAAGTTCTTCACCCGCACCGCCAGGCTGGCCGGGCGCAATCGCTTGCCGTGGCACGCCGGACACTCCGCCGGCGACATGTACTCCGTCAGCCACTCCCGATATGACTCCGACGACGCTTGGTAGGTCTCGTTCAGCACCGCCAGAATCCCAGGCAATCCCGACGCCCCGTCCACCAGCGTCTCGCGCGCCCTCTTGCTCAATTCATCGAACGGCTTGGCCAGGTCGATCCGGCTTTTCTTGGCCAGTTGCTCGATCTGCTGTTGCATCTGCCAGGATCCGGCGCCTGGCCCCAGGCCCCCATCGAAAAGCGCCTTGCCAGGTTCCACAATTACCTTCGCCGGGTCGAAGGTCCACTTGCTGCCGAGTCCGTGGCATTCCTCGCAGGCCCCGTACGGGCTGTTGAACGAGAACGAACGCGGCTCCAACTGCGGAATGCTGGCGCCGCACTCGGTGCACGCCAACTTCTGCGAATAGAGGCGCTCTTCCCCGTTCACCACCGCGATCAACACCAGCCCGTTGGCCAGTTTCGTCGCCGTCTCGATCGACGCCTCCAGCCGCTTCTCGATCCCCGGCTTCACCAGCAGTCGGTCCACCACGACCTCTATGGTGTGGTTCTTCCGCTTGTCCAGCGTGATCTCTTCGTCCAGTGAACGCAGCACGCCATCGATTCGTGCGCGCACGAAACCCTGCCGGGCCAGCTTTTCCAGATCCTTCTTGTACTCGCCCTTGCGTCCGCGCACGATCGGCGCCATCACCATCAGCCGGTCTTCGGATTTCAACGCCAGCACGTGCTGCAGAATCTGCTCCGTGGTCTGCCGCGAAATCTCGCTGCCGCATACCGGACAGTGGGGCACGCCAATCGACGAGTACAGCAGCCGCAGATAATCGTAAATCTCCGTGATCGTGCCGACCGTTGAGCGCGGACTGCGGCTGGTGGTCTTCTGCTCGATTGAAATTGCCGGACTCAGGCCGTCGATCGAATCGACATCCGGCCGCTCCATCTGGTCCAGAAACTGGCGCGCATACGTCGAAAGCGTCTCCACATAGCGCCGCTGTCCCTCGGCGTAGATAGTATCGAAAGCTAACGAGGATTTCCCCGATCCGCTCAGCCCGGTAATCACAGTCAGGCTGTTGCGAGGGATTTCCACGTCGATGTTCTTGAGATTGTGCTGGCGCGCGCCATGCACGGTTATGCGGTCCAGCATACGGTTGGTTGTCTAAATGGGATGGGCCTCTTTATTGTCGCGCGCCTTGTGCCGCTCCTGCAATTCGAGATATAACTAACAGTGGAATGAAGTGTGCGAAGTGCGGTGGCAAATTGCGGCGGGTCCACCGGACATTTTTCGAACGCTTTGGCTATATGGCAATCTACGAGTGCCATAAATGCGAACGCGAGGAGTTTGTCCCGCGGCGCTTCCGGTACCACCTCGGCCCTTCCTGCCGCTGCCCGGTCTGTGGTACCACTCGCGTCGTCCGCCTCAAACAGCCCGACAAGATCGACGGCCATCATAGCGGCTTCCTCAACTTGCTTGAACGCATCGCGGGACGCGGACGCATGTTCCATTGCCGCTGGTGCCGCTTGCAATTCTTCGATCGGCGCGAACTCAGTACCGAAGCCAAGGGTCAACCGCGTACGTCAACCCCAGCCCACGGCGTAATACGAGAAACTGAGAAGGCTGCCGGACCTGCAACATAACAGCCAATTCCAGGTAGACATCCTGGACGCAGGCCAACGCCTGGACAACTGGCTGCACGCTCGTCTGCCCCAAACCAGCCGCTCCCGCATCCAGGATTGGATCAAGCGCGGACATGTGCAGATCAACGGGGCCGCCTCCCGGCCGTCACAAATGCTGCGCGGCGGCGAAACCATTGCAGTGCAGCCCGCCGAAGCTCCGCCCCTGAATGCCACGGCCGAAGACATCCCCCTCGCCACGCTCTATGAGGATGCCGATCTCGTGGCCATCGACAAGCCCGCCGGCATGGTGGTTCACGCCGGTGCCGGAGTTCATTCCGGAACCCTGGTGAATGCACTGCTCCATCGCTTCGAAAACCTCTCCGGCGTGGGCGGCGCGCTGCGCCCCGGCATCGTCCACCGCCTGGACCGCTTCACCAGCGGAGTGCTCCTCGTCGCCAAACACGACGCCGCCCACCGCGCCCTCGCCGCTCAGTTTGCCGGGCGCGAAGTCACCAAGACTTACCTGGCCCTGGTCCAGGGAGAAGTGAAGTCCGAGACCGGCCGCATTGATCGTCCGATCTCTCGCGACCCGGTCCATCGCACCCGGATGACCGCCCGGCTCGACCAAGGGCGCGCCGCCTGGAGCGAATTCAAAGTACTACGCCGCTTTCAGGGCTACACGCTGCTGGAAGTTCGCATCGGCACCGGACGAACCCATCAGATCCGTGTCCACCTGGCCAGCCTGAAGCATCCCGTCGTCGGCGACACGCTCTACGGTGCTGCCGCGCAGCCCGAACTCGGCCGATACTTTCTCCACGCCCATCGCATCGAATTCCAGCAGCCCACCACGGGCGAGCCCATCGTAGTAGTCTCCCCCCTGGCGCCAGAGTTGGAAGCCTGGCTGGTGCGGCAGGCCCTGGACTTTAGGCACTCTCCCAAATAACGAGCCCCAATCAGAGCCGCGACCGTCAGGGAGCGCGGCCAGCGAAGGCCGGAGTCTTCACACTCTTCATCGCAACCCCAGCAACCAGCAGAGTTATAATCAGTCCATATGAAATTCAGGGCTGTCTTCACGGCCTCCGCCGTCCTCGCCGCCGGCATTTGGGCCGCCGAGCAGAAACCCGTCGGCCAACCGCCTGTCCAACAGCCGGCCCAAGCCGACGAACCGACGCGCATTCAGGTTGACGTCACCCGCGTCAGCCTGCTGTACACCGTCACCGATCGCAAGGGCCGCTTCGTCACCAACCTGACGAAGGACGACTTCGAGGTGGTCGAAAGCAAGAAGCCCCAGAGCATCCTCGAATTCAACGCGGAAAGCGATCTGCCCCTCCGCCTCGGCATTCTGATCGATACCAGCAACAGCATCCGCGAGCGCTTCAAATTCGAGCAGGACGCCGCCATCGAATTCCTCAATAACACCCTGCACGCCAATCAGGACCGCGCCATGCTCGTCAAATTCGATACCAGCGCGGAACTCATCAGCGACCTCGTCGGCGATACCGAAAAGCTTGCGACCGCCATACGTTCCCTGCGGCCCGGCGGCGGCACCGCGCTCTACGACGCCATCTTCTTCGCCTGCCGCGACAAACTCTCGCAGGATCAGCCCAAGCACAAATTCCGCCGCGCCATCGTCATCGTCAGCGACGGCGACGATAATCAGAGCCACTACACCCGCGACCAAGCCCTAGAGATGGCACAGAAGGCCGACGTCGTGATCTACGGCATCTCCACCAATATCAGCAAGATCGAAAGCGATGGCGACAAGGTCCTGAAGTACCTCACTTCAGAAACCGGCGGCAAAGCCTTCTTCCCCTTCAAGGTCGAAGACCTGGAACAGTCGTTCGAGAACATCGCCAACGAGCTGCGCCACCAGTACAACATCGCCTATAAGCCGGAGCCGCTCAAGACCGATGGCCTGTTCCACCCCATCGATTTGCGTGTGAAGAACCGAAAAGACCTGGTAGTTCACGTCCGCAAGGGCTATTACGCTTCCAAGATGTAGCGCTGCCGGCTCTGTTTCCCGCAGGCACCGCCTCTCCTCTCGCCGCCATACAATAGGGAAATACTACCTATTGGGAACGCCCCGAGTTTCGGTCCACCGTTTTATCATGGAACGTTACCAGGAGACAGCAATGCAAGCAGGAACGAACGGAAAAGCGCTGATTACAGGAATTACGGGTCAGGACGGTTCCTATCTTGCGGAGTTCTTATTGGCCAGGGGCTATGAGGTCCATGGCATCGTTCGTCGCGCCTCTACGTTCAATACCGACCGCTTGGACGCCAACTATCGCGACCCTCACGAGCGCGGCGCCCGCCTTTACCTGCACTACGGAGATCTCTCGGATGGCACCGCCCTGCGCCGCATTCTCGACGACGTCATGCCCGATGAGATCTACAATCTCGCCGCCCAGTCGCACGTCCGCGTGAGCTTCGAGCAGGCCGAGTACACCGCCGATGTCGTCGCTACAGGAACCCTACGCCTGTTGGAGGCGGTGCGCGATCTCACCCGCTATTCCAAACGAGCCGTCCGCATCTATCAGGCGGGCTCGTCGGAGATGTTTGGGGCCGCCAAGCCTCCGCAGAATGAGCAGACTCCGTTCTATCCCCGCAGCCCCTACGCCGTCAGCAAAGTTGCCGCCCATTGGTACGCGGTGAACTATCGGGAGGCCTATGGACTCCACATTTCCAACGGAATTCTCTTCAATCACGAATCGCAGCGGCGCGGCGAAACCTTCGTCACGCGCAAAATCACCCGCGCCCTCACCCGTATCGCTTTAGGACTCCAGCAGACCCTGTTCCTCGGGAATCTGGACGCCCGCCGCGACTGGGGCTACGCCGCCGATTTCGTAGAGGCTATGTGGCTGATGCTGCAGCAGCCTGAAGCCGACGATTATGTGATCGCCACCGGGGAATCGCATTCCGTGCGTGAATTCCTGGAAATGGCCGCGGACTTCGCCGGAGTCAACTGGAAGCAGCACGTCGAACTCGATCCTCGTTACCTGCGCCCCACCGAGGTGGATCACCTGATGGGCGATGCCGGCAAGGCTCGCCGGCAGCTCGGCTGGAGCCCCAGAACCTCGTTCCCCACCCTCGTCGCGATGATGGTCGAACACGATATGGAACTGGCTCGCCAGGAACAGACGCTCTCCAATGCCGGCCACAGCGTAGTGGTGCGCGGGAGCGCACATGGATAAAGACAGCCGCATATTTGTGGCCGGACATAAGGGCCTGGCGGGCTCCGCGATCGTCAGGGAACTCCAGCGCCAGGGCTTCGACAATCTGATCTTCCGCGACCGCGCCCAATTGGATCTTCGCCGTCAGGAACCAGTCGAACGTTTTTTTGAAGAGCAGAAGCCCGAGTTCGTATTTCTCGCCGCGGCCAGGGTCGGGGGGATTCTCGCCAACCGCGATTACCCGGCGGATTTCATTCGCGACAACCTTGCGGTACAACTGAACGTCATCGACGCCGCCTGGAAGAACGGTGTCCGTAAGCTGGAATTCCTGGGGTCCTCGTGCATTTACCCTAAGCTGGCTCCTCAACCCATGAAGGAGGAGTATCTGCTCAGCGGCGCTCTGGAACCCACCAACGAACCCTACTCGGTGGCCAAGATCGCCGGAATTCGCATGGCCCAGGCCTACCAGAAACAATACGGGTTTTGCGCCATCAGCCTCATGCCGACGAATCTCTATGGGCCGGGCGACAATTTCGATTTGCAGTCCTCGCACGTGCTGCCCGCCTTGCTGCGAAAATTCCACGAAGCCAAACGCGCCGGCGCTTCGGAAGTCGTGATCTGGGGTAGCGGGCTGCCCAGGCGCGAATTCCTGCATGTGGACGACCTTGCCTCCGCCGCCGTCTACTTCATGCTTCACCACGATGACGGCGAAATCGTTAATGTGGGCGCCGGCGCCGATCTCACCATCCGCGAACTGGCCGAAATGCTCGCCGAAATAGTCTCCTTTCCAGGACGCCTGGTCTTCGATACCACCAAGCCGGACGGCACTCCGCGGAAACTGCTGGATGTGTCCCGCGCCCGGTCCTTGGGCTGGCAGGCCGGAATTCCGCTGCGCGAGGGAATCCGGAAAACGTATCAATGGTTTCTTGAAAACGTGGGGGTCCACCAGGACCGGCAATTCGAGAAGGTTTGAAATACCATGGTATCCACCGGGCTATCTGTCGAAGTCGAAGAGACGGCGCCTCCGCGGCCCGCCGGCCGTAACACCGCCTGGCAGCGCTACGTCAACCGGCTGTTGGCGAAAGAGCTCAGCCGTATGACGCGCTACTTCGATTGCGTCTATCAGTGGCTTCCACGAGCCCACGACACCCGCAAAATTCTCGCCGATATCGATGCGCCGCGCAAAGCCGTTATCGAAGAGGGCCAACCGTTTCCGGATCTCTCGCGCGAAGCAGACCGGCGCACCGCCGTCCTGGTGAACGGAACCTTCAACCATCATTACGATATTCAGGGACTGCTCACCGGCGTGCGCTCCAAGCTCTCTCGCACCTCGCGCCTGATGGTGGTGCTGTACAACCCCTACCTTCGCTGGCTTTACGGTATGGCGAACCAGTTCGGCCTGCGCAAAGGCGAACTGCCGAGCACCTTCATCACCCAGGGCGACCTGGAAAATATCGTCAAGATTTCAGGTTATGAAATCGTCCACCAGCGCTACGTCGGATATGCTCCGTGGCGGCTGCTCGGGCTCGGCGACCTGATCAACCGGGTCATGCCCCTGGTACCCGTCCTGCGCTGGTTTGGTCTTACCATGGTGGTCACTCTCCGTCCGGTCATCGCCAGCCCGCCGACGGGTCTGTCCGTGGTGATTCCGGCGCGCAATGAGCGCGGCAATATCGAAAATGCCTTGCTGCGCATGCCCGACCTCGGCTGTCCGATCGAGGTGATCTTCGTCGAGGGAAACTCCAACGACGGCACCTGGGAGGAAATCCAAAGGGTTGCCCGGGCCTATGCGGACCGTTTCAAGATTCTGACCTTGCAGCAGACCGGCAAAGGCAAGGCGGACGCTGTGCGGCTGGGCTTCAGCCGTGCCACCATGCCCCTTTTGACCATCCTAGATGCGGACCTGACCATGCCGCCGGAGATGCTGGGGCGGTTTTACGAAGCCTACCGCCAGGGCCGCGGCGATTTCGTCAACGGTACGCGCCTCGTCTACCCCATGGAAGGCGACGCCATGCGTTTCCTCAACCGCCTGGGAAATATCTTCTTCGCCAAGAGCCTGAGCTGGGTCCTCGGGGTCCACCTGGGCGATTCCTTATGCGGCACCAAGTTGATGGCGAAGCATGATTACGACCGCTTCATCGCCTGGCGCGCCGACTTCGGCGATTTCGACCCCTTCGGCGATTACGAACTGCTCTTTCCCGCCGCCGTCCTGGGCCTCGGCATGGTCGACATCCCGGTACGCTACATGGCGCGCCAGTATGGCAGCACCAACATCAGGCGCTTCCGAGACGGCTTTCAACTCCTGCGCATGACCTCGACCGGTTTCTTCCGGATCAAACTGGGATTCGCCCGCCATGTCAGAACTCGATAGCCCGGACCGGATCACCGAACTTCGCACCATAATCGCCGCCAAACCTGCCCTCAGGAGTTTCTATCGGGACGTCTATGCCCGGTACGCCGCATGTCTCGCGGCCGGACCGCGCGACGGATTAATCGTCGAACTCGGCGCCGGCGGGGGCTTCGCTCAGGAAGTGATTCCGGGCCTGATCACCACCGATGTGCTCCCCTACGATGGTGTAGATCAGGTGGTGGACGCCACCAAAATGCCCTTTGCCGACGGCTCGGTCCGCTTCTTCGGCATGCTGAATGTCTTCCATCATATCCCCAACGTCGAAGTCTTCCTGACCGAAGCCACTCGCTGCCTCATGCCCGGCGGCCGCTTGTTGATCATCGATCAGCATCCCGGGTGGATCGGCAAACCCATCCTGCGGTACATCCACCACGAACCTTTCCGGCCCGACGCCGACAATTGGCACTTCGACAGCACAGGCCCGCTCAGCGGAGCCAACGGAGCCTTGGCCTGGATCGTTTTCCAGCGCGACTTCCAACGCTTTCAAAGCGACTTTCCGGGGTTGAGCCTGCTGAACTACCGGCCCTTCGCACCCCTGAGCTACTGGCTGGCCGGAGGCCTGAAATCCTGGTCGTTGCTGCCAGGACCGGCCCAAAGCCTGGCCAAAGCCCTTGACCGGACGCTCCTGAGCATCTCGAAGGATTCGGGCTGTTTTGTAGAGATCGAAGTAGCGCGAGGCTGAATCCACCCTTCTTAAGTTTTTCTTTGCGGCTCTGCGACTTTGCGTGAAAATACCTTTCCTCAATCTATTCAGAATTACATTTATTAATGTCTGAATATCCTTGGCGCCTGTAGTGAAACCAGACACAATGTGCGCTGTAGGGCCCCGGCCTGCGCCGAAGAGGCCCAGGGAGTTGCATATGTTCAAGCTCGTCCGCACGTCCGCCTTTCTGCTCGCCGCCGCGTTTCTCGCCATGGCCCAGAGCGATCGCGGAACTATCACCGGAACCGTCACCGACCCCGCCAACGCCGTTGTGCCAGGGGCCCGCCTCGTCCTCCGCAATGTCGAAACCGGCGCGTTAGCCGAAGCGCAAACCACCATGACCGGTAATTTCATCCTGCCCTCGCTGCCTGTCGGCTCCTACGACCTGACGGTCGAAGCCGCCGGTTTCAAGAAGGCCCTCCAAAAAGCCCTCCAGGTCCAAGTCGGCCAGACCATGCGCCTCGACCTCCAGCTCGAAGTCGGCGCTGCCACCGAATCCGTCACCGTCACCGCGGGCGCCGCCCTCCTCAAAACCGAGAACGCCGAGCAGAGCATGAATGTCACCGGCGAAAAGGTCAACGACCTGCCGATCAACTTCGGCGGCGGCGGTTCCGCCGGCGGAGGCATCCGCAATTGGCTTAGTTTCGTCATGCTCGCGCCCGGAGTCTCCGGCACCAGCGCCACCGCCAACGTCAACGGCATGCCCACCGGCAGCTACGGCGGCGCCAAAGTCTACCTGGAAGGCCAGGATTCCACCGACGCCAATAACCCCAACTGGGTGGGCGGCAGCGCCATGGCGGCGGCTTCGGTCGAAACCATCACCGAGTTCGCCATGCAGGCCTCCAACTTCTCCGCCGAATTCGGCCAGGTTTCCGGCGGCTTCTACAACTTCACCACCAAGAGCGGCTCCAACCAGATTCACGGCAGCGCCTACGAATACTGGGCCAACGAAGCGCTCGACGCCGCCCGCCCCTTCAGCCACCTGCGCGACCGCGACCGAAAGAACGATTACGGCTTCACCGTCGGCGGTCCCGTCTACATCCCCAAACTCTACAACGGCAAGAACAAGACGTTCTTCTTCTTCAACCTGGAAAAGTTCGGCAACAATCAGCTCTCCACGTCTTCCTACAGCACAGTGCCCAC
>JBDTPR010000038.1:0-18882 GCA_039932635.1 Candidatus Solibacter sp. | reverse complement strand
CGGGAGGATACTGCGCAGCATGGGCCTCGGGCAGCGAATTGCACAAAAAGCTCAGCAGCAATCGGAGCGTATCGAGAGGGAACGAGCCGAGTTCAATTTTCAGTCCATTGACTCCTGGGTTCCTACCAATAGCCGGGTGTTAGATGTGGGGGCGTGGACCTGTTACCTGGGTCAATTGCTCCGGGATCGGAAACGTTGCCAGATGCTGGGCGTCGATGTCACCGATGCTCGCAAGGCAGATATCCCCTTTCAGCAATTTGACGGTAGAACGCTACCGGTACAATCGGGAAGTTATGATGTCATCCTCCTGTTGTATGTGCTCCATCACGCGGCCGATGACGAGTCTCTGTTAAACGAGTCCAAACGCGCACTTAGCGACCAGGGAAGGCTCCTGGTGGCTGAAGACTCTGTAGACGGCCTTTGGAATACCATTCTCACGCTCGGCTTTCACGTCTGGTTGCGGCTGATCACAAAAATGACCAGGGACGGGGAATTCCGTAAGACGGATCAATGGCACGAGCATTTCCGCAAAGCGGGTTTCTGTGTCCGCGAAACCATTCCCCTCGGCCATCATATCGGTGGGTTTCTGTGGCCCCGGAACGTCCTGTTCGTTCTGGAAAAACAAACTAATCCGGCGCCACTTCGGCAACAAACCGCCTGAACATCTCGCCGCTATCGTATCGGGCGTAGACCGCCGCCCACTCCTGCGCGCTACGCCGATATTGCGGTTCCAATAGAAGCTTCTCCAGGCATTGGAAAAGGCGCTTCTCGGATGCCTCTTCCACTCGGATGCCGAGGCCCGGGCCGTTCTCCTCCAGCACGGCCGTCGACATATGCTGGTCTGCGTTGCTGGGTATTCCGAGCACCGGGGTTCCCGCCGCAATCGCCGGGTAGAGGCCGCCGCTGCCCCCGTGAGAGACCACCACACTGGCCTCCTTCGCAGTCTCCGTAAAGGGAAGCAACGCGGCCGTATACGCGCCGCTCTCCACCGGAACTTGCCTGCCGGAACTCGCCAGTATCACCGCTACCGGCAATCTGGACAGGGCTCGAAGCAGCGCGGGCAGCGCCTCCAGAGGACCGGAACTGCCCAGGCTTACGAAAACTTTCGGCTTCGGGTCGGAACGCATTCGATCCCACCAGTCCGGTTTTGCCGTCGGCGGACTCCATGGGCAAATCCCCACGTATTGGTGCGTGCCGGGGCGGCCGGGAGTCGGCACAAATTCAGGTATGTCCGGGTAAAGCACATAGTCCCCATCGGTGTACATCGCACGAAGATCGGGCGGGAGATCCGGGATGCCGAACTCCCTGCGCACCTTATTCATCTCTCGCGCGTGCAGCGCGTTCACCAGCGGATCCGCCGCGCGATACATCGCGCCGAAATAGCGCGGCGGCAGAATTCTCGTGATCGGCAGCGAAGGCACCACCCACCGGCGCTTGGCGAACGGACTCCAGTACGCGTTGAATAGGACAGCATACGGCGTACCTTCCTTTCGCGCGCTGATCGGCAGCGAAAGGCGCATGTCGCCGATCACCAGGTCCGGCCGGATATTGCGGATCAGTTCGCGGTCCTGCGTCACGTAGTCTCGAATCGTGGCCGCCGAAAACAGTGGCTGTCCTTTCGCCAGGTTGTCCAGAAATTGCTCGCCGGGCATACTCGCCAGGTCCCCGGCGATAAAAGGCCGATCTTTTAAATAACCCGAGTAACGGGATGGCGCGTAAAAATGAATCTCGTAGCGGTTCGGTTCCAGGGCCTCGGCGAGAGCCAGGGGCCTGACGAAGTGCGCCATGGTGGCGCCTTCCGCCAGAAAGAGAATCCGTTTGCGGACCGTCATTGGAACGATAATACCGAAGCGCGGACTCCGGCGGTGAGCCGTTTCTTCCCGGCCTTGCGCGTAAGTGATCGGAGGGAATTTGAAAATGGAAACTTCAAGCACCGCGGCCTTGATGACCGCGAATGGCGAGGGCCGTCCGGTCCACGTCCTCGGCTCCGAACTGATGATCAGAGTCTCAAGCCGCGATACCCACGGAGCGTTCGCAGTCTTCGAGAGCTGCATCGCGCCGCTCGAAGGTCCGCCGCTCCACCGCCATCCCAATCAGGACGAATCCTTCTACATCCTGGAGGGAGAGTTCCGCTTCGAGGTGGATGGCCAGGAGTTCCACGCCTCCGCCGGGGCGAGCGTTGTCGCGCCGCGCGGCAGCAGCCACACCTTCCAGAATGTCGGCCAGGAGCGCGGACGCATGATCACGACCGTCGTGCCCGGCGGCCTCGATCTGTTCTTCGAAGATGTCGAAGCGGTCTCGCCGCGCGGCGTCGCGCCGGATCTCGCCAGACTGCTGCCCGTCCTCAAGAAACACGGGCAGGAGATGCTCGGTCCGCCGCTCAGGGTGAGAGATGCCGGCGTCGCGTCAGGCGCCGACTAACGCACCGTTCGGAGCAGCACAGAATGCGCTCATAGCGTGATGCCGCGAGCCAGATTTTCCGTCATCCTTATCTAATGCCATTCATCACCACCAAAGACGGAACCCAGATCTATTACAAGGATTGGGGCGCCGGACAACCCGTAGTCTTCAGTCATGGCTGGCCGCTCAGCGCCGACGATTGGGACGCGCAAATGATCTTCCTCGCCTCCAACGGCTTCCGCTGCATCGCCCACGATCGTCGCGGCCACGGCCGCTCCGGCCAGCCCTGGGACGGCAACGAGATGGATACCTACGCCGACGATCTCGCCGCCCTCACCCAAGCCCTCGATCTCCACGACGCCGTTTACATAGGCCATTCCACCGGTGGGGGCGAAGTCGCTCGCTACATCGGCCGCCATGGAACCAGTCGTGTCGCCAAGGCGGTCCTGATCTCCGCCGTGCCGCCGCTCATGCTCCAAACTCCCGCCAATCCCGGCGGCCTCCCTCTCGCCGCGTTCGATGCCATCCGCGCCGGCGTCACCGCCGACCGCTCGCAATTCTTCAAGGATCTGACCACGCCCTTCTACGGCTACAACCGCGAGGGCGCCAAAATCTCTCAGGGCGTGCGCGATTCCTTCTGGTTGCAGGGCATGCTCGCCGGTCACAAGGCAGCGCTCGATTGCATTAAGGCTTTCTCCGAAACCGATTTCACCGCCGACCTCAAGAAGTTCGACGTCCCCACCCTGATCCTCCACGGTGACGACGATCAGATCGTACCCATCGGAGCGGCCGCCCTGCTGTCATCCAAACTCGTGAAGGGCGCCAGGCTCAAAGTCTATCCGGGCTTCCCGCACGGAATGTGCCAGGTCAACGCCGACCAGATCAACCACGATCTGCAAGCCTTCCTAATTGCGTGAACCTAAACTGCTGACCAGGCGTGTTGGTCTTATCGGTTTTCTCTGCGCTTTCTCTGCGTTCTCTGCGCCTCTGCGTTGAATCACCACTTCCGCACTGCGCGAACTTGGAATTTATATTTCCAGCACCCTCAGTAACTTAACAATTTTCCGGCGCTTGACTCACTATCCCGGTTGCTACCTTGAAGTCGAAAAGAGTTGCTACGCTCGCCGAGCTGCAACCCGTCCGGTACTCCTGCGGAAGCCCACATACCTCGAGGGGGCATCTAATTCCGGGAACAGGAGAGCAACGTCGTAAGGCGGCCACAGCGGCATGCTGCTCCTCCTTTGAGAGGAGAAAAGGAATCGATTCCTTTGCGGCCCCGGCTCCCAAAATGGGCGCCGGAGCTAAACTGAAAAACTCAACCCGCGCTCAGGGCAGACCGCCTGCCCCACATCCCCACGCATTTGATACGATGAACGGCACCGGGGAATATGGGCAAACTGAGGGTATTTACGGTGCTGGGGGGAGCGGCTCTGTTGCTCTCTCTTCGAGCTCAGTCCGGCGCAGCGGACGACGCGCGTGCGGTGCTGGCAGAGTCCTGTTACGGGTGTCATGGCGAAAAGGTCCAACTGGGAGGACTGCGTCTGGACACCAGGCCTGCGGCCATGCGCGCCATCTCGGCCGGCGATTCCGCCGGCAGTTTAATCGTCAAGCGGATCACCGGCGCGGGCGGTCAACCCAGAATGCCCATGGGCGGCGCGGCGCTCTCCGCCGACAAAATCGAGCGTATCCGCAAGTGGATCGACGCCGGTGCGGTATGGCCCGATGGCGCGGCCGCGGCGCCGAAGAAGCACTGGGCGTTTATCCCGCCCTCGCGTCCCGCCGTTCCTCGCCAGGGCCATCCCATCGACGCGTTCGTGCACGCCCGCCTGGAGCGCGAGGGCATGAAGCCTTCGCCCGAGGCCGACCGCGCCACACTCCTGCGCCGCCTCAGCCTCGACCTCACGGGTCTGCCGCCTTCCCCTCAGGAACTCGATGCGTTTTTCGCCGACAAGTCCGCCACCGCCTACGAAAAGCAGGTGGACCGCCTGCTTGCCTCCCCTCATTACGGTGAGCGTTGGGCGCGCCTCTGGCTGGACGCCGCGCGCTACGCCGATTCCAATGGCTATGAGAAGGACGCGCCGCGCGTCGTCTGGTCCTACCGCGATTGGGTGATCAACGCGTTCAATCGCGACCTCCCCTACGACCGTTTCGTGATCGAGCAAATCGCCGGCGACCTGCTGCCCAATGCCGGCCAGGATCAGCGCATCGCCACCGGCTTCCTGCGCAATTCGATGATCAACGAAGAGGGTGGCGTGGATCCGGAGCAGTTCCGCATGGAGGCTATGTTCGATCGCATGGACGCCATCGGCAAGGGCATCCTCGGTGTGACCATTCAGTGCGCGCAATGCCACGACCACAAGTACGATCCCATCAAGCAGGAAGAATATTACCGCATCTTCGCCTTCCTTAACGACACTCACGAATCCAACATCGCCGTATACACCGGCGCCGAGCAGGCGAAGCGCGCTGCGATTATACGCCAGGTGAACGAGCTCGAGTCCGGGCTTCAGCGGCGCACGCCGGATTGGCGTACGCGCATGGCCGCGTGGGAGGAGCAGGCCAGAAACGGCCAGCCCGAATGGCGCGTGCTGCGATTGACGGTGGACGATATTTCCACCGGCGGCGAGCGCGAGTTGCCCATGAAGGACGGATCCATGCTGGCCCTGGGCTACGCGCCTACCAAGCACACCGTCAAATTCACGGCGAAGCTGGAGACGCCCGCGATCACGGCCGTGCGCCTTGAGTTGCTTACCGATCCCAACCTGCCGGCCGGCGGCCCCGGCCGCTCCATCCGCGGCAGTGGCGCACTCACGGAGTTCACCGTGGAAGCCGCCACCGACGTCGCCGACAAGTTCGAGAAACTCAAGATCGTCAGCGCGACCGCCGACCTCAACATGCCCGAGGCAGTGCTCGAACCGAAGTTCGAGGATAAGAGCGGCAAGCGCCGTGTCACAGGGCCGATCGAGTACGCGATCGATGGCAAGGACGAGACTGCGTGGACTCTCGATGCGGGTCCCGGCTTGCGCAATCAGGCGCGCAAGGCCGTCTTCGTCTTGGAAAAACCAGTCACCAGCGCGGCGCTCAATCTGTACCTCAAGATGAACCACGGCGGCGCCAATTCGGACGACAACGAGAGCAACAATCTCGGGCGCATCCGCCTCTCCGTCACGTCCGCCCCAGCGCCCACTGCCGACCCGGTGCCGCAAGCGGTGCGCGACATCTTCGCAACGCCGCGTGCCCAGCGGACGGCGGAACAGACCAACGCGATCTTCAGCTATTGGCGCACCTTGGTTCCCGAGTGGCGCGCGGATAACGATCGCATCGCGGAGTTGTGGCGCGAGCATCCGGAAGGCTCGCTGCAACTGGTGTTGGCGGCGCGTACCGACGACCATCGCGAGACTCACATTCTCAAGCGCGGCGACTTCCTGCAACCTGCCGCCGAAGTGAAGCCCGGCACCCCCGCATTCCTGAATCCGCTACCGGCAGGTGAGCCCAACCGGCTGACCTTCGCCAAGTGGCTGGTGGACCGGCAATCGCCTACTACCGCGCGGTCCATCGTGAATCGCGTGTGGCAGGCGTATTTCGGCACGGGCATCGTGGCGACCGCCGAAAACCTGGGCACGCAATGCGAGCCGCCGGTGAATCAGGAACTGCTGGACTGGATGTCGGTGGAGTTGATGGAGAACGGATGGAGCCTGAAGAAGCTGCACCGCAGTATCGTGACTTCCGCCACGTACCGGCAATCGTCGGTGGCCACAGCGGAGATGCTGGCGAAGGATCCGGACAATCGGTTGTTGGCGCGCGGAGCCAGGCTGCGCGTGGACGCCGAGACGGTGCGCGACATCGCACTCGCGGTAAGCGGCCAACTCAACCCCACCATCGGAGGCCCGAGCGTTTTCCCGCCCGCGCCCGCGTTCCTCTTCCTGCCGCCGGCCAGCTATTCACCGAAATCATGGAAGCCCTCCGAGGGGGCGGACAAGTATCGCCGCGGCCTCTACACCTTCCGCTTCCGCAGCGTGCCGTTTCCGGTATTGCAGGCCTTCGACGCTCCCAATGGCGAGATGTCGTGCGTGCGGCGCACGCGATCCAACACTCCGCTTCAGGCGCTGACCACGCTCAACGAACCACTCTTCGTGGAGGCGGCGCAGGCCTTCGCACGCCGAATTCTGAAGGAAGGCGGGGACGACGACCGCCAGCGACTCAGCTATGCGGTCCGCCTTGCCACTGCGCGCACTCCATCGCCGGCGGAGGCCAACGTACTGCTCGGCTTGCTGGCGAAGGAAGAGAAGCGCATTGCCGAGGGCTGGGTGAGCGCACAGGAAATCGCCGGCAAGGCGGCCACCGGCGGAGTCGCGCCCACGCGCGTAGCAGCGTGGACGGTGGTGGCGCGAGTGGTGTTAAATCTGGACGAGACGATTACCAAGGAATAGCCCATGGACCCCAAACAGATCACGCGGCGATGGTTCTTCGAGCAGTGCGGAGTCGGGCTGGGCACGGCCGCACTCGGCCACCTGCTTGCCGAATCCGGACTCGCCGCGCAGCCCACGCATTTCGCACCCAAAGCCAAGCATGTGATCTTCCTGTTCATGGCCGGTGCGCCCAGCCATCTGGAGCTCTTCGACAACAAGCCGCAACTCACCAAGTTCGACGGTACACTGCCGCCGGCGGAACTCTTGAAGGGATATCGCGCGGCGTTCATCAATCCGAATTCCAAGCTGCTCGGTCCCAAATTCCAATTTCGCCGCTACGGCAAGAGCGGCACCGAACTGAGCGAACTGCTGCCCTTCACGGGCGAGATCGCCGACGACATCGCGATCGTCAAATCGATGGTGACCGACGCGTTCAATCACGCGCCCGGCCAACTCCTGATGAACACGGGCACCATGCAGTTCGGCAGGCCGAGCATGGGCGCGTGGGTGCTGTACGGGCTCGGGTCGGAAACCAAGGATCTGCCGGGCTTCGTGGTGTTCAGCTCCGGCACCAAGGGGCCGAGCGGAGGCGATAGCTGTTGGGGCAGCGGCTTCCTCCCGACGCTGTATCAAGGCGTGCAATTCCGCAGCGGCGGCGATCCCGTCCTCTACCTGTCGAACCCGCCCGGCATGGACGCGCAACTGCAGCGCGATTCGCTCGACGCATTGAAGCAGCTCAATACCCTGCGCGGTGCGGCGACGGGCGATCCTGAGATCGCGACGCGCATCAACTCATTCGAGATGGCGTTCCGTATGCAGGGCGTGGCGCCGGAATTGATGGACATCGCCAAGGAGTCGAAGGAGACGCTGGAGATGTATGGCGCGGAGCCGGGCAAAGCGTCGTTCGCCAACAACTGCCTGCTGGCGCGCCGTCTGGTGGAGAAGGGCGTGCGCTTCGTGCAGTTGTATCACGAGGCGTGGGACCAACATTCGAATCTGGTGAAGGACCTGCAGAAGAACTGCCTGGCCACCGACCGCGCCTCGGCCGCGCTGATTAAGGACCTCAAGCAGCGAGGCCTGCTGGAGGACACGTTGGTGGTCTGGGGCGGCGAGTTCGGCCGCACGCCCATGGTGCAGGGCGGCGCCGATGGGCGCGATCATCATCCTAATGCCTTCACTATGTGGATGGCCGGCGGCGGCATCAAAGCGGGCGCGCGCATCGGCGAGACCGACGAACTCGGCTTCAACGTGGTGAAGGACCGCGTCCACGTACACGATCTGCACGCCACCATGCTGCGGCTCCTGGGCTTCGATCACAAGCGGCTTACCTTCCAATCGCAAGGCCGCCCGTTCCGTCTGACCGACGTGGAGGGCAATGTGGTGGATGCGCTGATCGCGTAAAAACGCCGCGTAAGAACGCTGCCCGGCCGCGGCTCGCTATACTGCAGGATTGTATGCCGTTGGCCCAAACACTCGATAAACTGCGCAGCGATTTTCACCGGACATTCTGGATCGCCAATGCGCTCGAACTTTTCGAGCGCTTTGCGTTTTACGGCTCAAAGGCGGTGTTGGCCGTCTATCTCGCCGAGAAGGTCGGCCTGGGTCCGCAAGTCGCGGGATCGCTGGTGGGCGCGTTTTCGGGAGTGCTTTACTTCCTGCCGGTGCTGGCGGGAACGCTGGTGGACCGGTACGGTTTCCGGAGAACTCTGGCGACATGCTTCGCCATCTTTACCGTGGGCTATTTCCTGATTGGCCTGGCGGGACTTGAGTACGGGCAGCAGATCGTCGAACGCGTGGGACGCACGCCGTATATGATCTCCGTGCTGCTGCTGACGGCGGTCGGGGGTTCGCTGATCAAGCCCTGCATCGTCGGCACAGTCGCCAATACGACGAGCGATGAGACGCGGTCGTTGGGCTATTCGATTTACTACACGCTGGTCAATGTCGGTGGGGCTTTCGGCCCCGTTCTGGCGCTGCAGGTCCGACAGAACCTGGGAATCGAGTACGTCCTGATCATGTCGTCGGTGACATCCTTCGCGCTGTTCCTGGGGACATTGTTCTTCTTCGCCGAGCCGCCGGCGCGCGAAGATTCGAAACCGGCGCGGACCATGGCGCAAGTGTTGCGAGACATGCTGGTAGTGTTCGCCAATCTCCGCTTCATGTTGTTCCTGCTGATCGCATCGGGCTTCTATATTTTGTTCTGGCAAATTTTCTACTCGTTTCCGTTTTACGTCAAGGAAATCCTGCATTACGAGCGCTTCGAATTGTTGGAGACGGTGGATGCGTGGGTCATCATTCTGCTCACCGTGCCGGCCACAGCCATGGTCAAGAACTGGAAACCGATCCGCGCGATTACGCTGGGGTTTTTCATCGCGAGCGTGGCCTGGCTGATGATTCCGCTGTCGCCCACGATACCGGTCTGCATCGCCGCCATGGCACTGTTCGCGGCCGGCGAAGCCACGTTTGCGCCGCGGTTTTACGAGTACGTTGCGAGCCTTGCGCCGCCGGAGCAGGTCGGCACGTTTATGGGATTTTCGTTCCTCCCGGTATCGGTGGGCTCCTTTGTCGCCGGGCCGCTGGCGGGTTGGCTGGTGGCGAACTACGTACGCGGCGGGCACCCCAATGTGATGTGGTACGTGTTGTCGGGAATCGGTCTGGCCTCCACGGCGGCCATGGTGATCTATAACGCGTTGGTGACCACACCCGAGGGGCGGGCGTGATGAAGTTGCTGCTCGTGCTTTGCGCCAGTCTGTGCGTTGCACGGGCGCAAGCGCCGAAACGGTACACGTGTGGGCGGACCGCTGCGCCCGTCCAAGTCGATGGCAAGCTCGACGATGCGGCCTGGAAGAAAGCGCCATGGACCGACTGGTTCGTCGATATCCAAGGCTCGGGTATGGCCAAGCCCCGCTTCCGCACGCGCGCCAAAATGCTGTGGGACGACCAGTACTTCTATGTGGCCGCCGAACTGGAGGAGCCTCACGTGTGGGGCACGTTGACCGCGCATGATTCGGTGATCTTCCACGACAACGATTTCGAGGTCTTCCTGAACCCGTCCGGCGACGGACGCAACTACTTCGAGTTCGAGATCAACGCTCTCAATACCGGGTGGGATCTCTTTCTGCCAAAGCCATATCTCGCAGGCGGCAAGGCCGACAACAGCTGGGAGATTCCCGGCCTGCGCACCGCGATCGGCGTGCAGGGCACGCTCAACGACGCTCGCGATACCGACCGTGGTTGGACACTCGAGATCGCTATGCCATGGTCGGCGTTCGCCTCACGGGCGCCGGTTGCGCGGCCCAAGCCTGGCGACGAATGGCGCATCAATTTCTCGCGCGTCGAATGGCGCGTGGATGTCGTAAGCGGCAAGTACGTCAAGCAGCCCGGGAGCAAGGAAGACAACTGGGTCTGGTCGCCGCAAGGGCTGATCAACATGCACGTGCCCGAGCGTTGGGGCTTCGTGCGCTTTTCTCAGTGAGCCCGCCGCTCAGCGGACGGTGACGGTCGCAGTGACATCCGGGATCGAGGGCAGGGCACTGGCGTGGATGACCGCGGTGCCGGGGCTGATTCCGCTGATCACCACGACCACCGTGGTAACGCTGCTCCCGTCGGAATAGAACTGCACCGTGGGCTGCACGGAAGCCACGGTGGAGTTCGATGAACTCAGGTTCACCGTGAGTCCCTCGACGAAACCGCCTGCGCCGCGATCGGGCGTGACGGGTCCGGACGAGGGGGCTGCGGACGAGAGCACCATGGCCAATATGCCCGTGCCGCCCGGGGAAATCGTGAGGGTGGGAGGCGACATGGTGATGGTCGCGGTGACCGCAACTGATTGGGAGGCGGTGGCGTATCCGGGCGCCGACGCGGAGATTGCGGCCGCACCGATATTCCTAGCCGTGACCACCGGTTGAGTCGCCGGCAGCGTGGCGCCCGCGGAGATGAAGACGCTGGTGGGTGTGATGCTCACGGTGTTGGCATCGCTGCTGGAGAGCGCGACCACCGTGCCGCCCGCCGGGGCCGGCGCTCCTAGCGAGACGGTGAAGGCCGACGCCTGGCCCAGCGGAAGTGTGAGCCCGCTGGAGAGCGTGATGGCTCCGGGCGCGTTCACGCTGATCGCGACGGTGGATTCGGCGATGTTGGGGAGCGCGCCCACGCGAATCGTGGTGGCGCCCGAGGCGAGCCCAGTGACCGGCACGATGACCGTCGTGGTGTTGGCCGGGATGACCACGGTGGCGGGCACCCTGGCGATCGCTGGATTGGCGGACGTCACGGTCAGGGTCAAGGCAGTATTCGTGGGCCAGGACAGGGCAAACATCAGGTTGACCGTGCTCCCGGCCGTGATGGTTTGGCCGCTCGGACCGGAGAGCCGGCCGGCGATCTGGATGATCTCGGTGGCGCTGGCGACGCCGAAGCCCGATGCGGTCACCGTCACCGAGCCGGGACTATGCGCGGTCATGCGAGCCTGCGAGAACGGAGTGGTCGAACCTCCCGGTATGTAGATGCTATCGGGGTTGATCGTGAGCTTGGACGTGTCGCTGCTGGCCAAGCCCAGCGTCACTCCACCGGATCGCGCCGGGCTGGTGAGGAAGACCGGAAGCAGGGCAACTTCACCCGGAGCCAAGTTCACGCCGGGGCCAAAGGAGATGTCCGACGACGCGCCGACTGTCACGGAGGCCGAGGCGTCGGGAACGTTCGGGGCGCCAGCGGAGGCCTTGATGACAGTGGTTCCCGTGGCGATCCCGTTGACCGGCACGCCGATGCTGGCGACGCCTGCGGGGAACGTGAGTGTCGCCGGCGTGCTCGCCACCGCCGCGTTGCTGGACGTCAGCGTGACCGCGAGGCCGCCGGCCGGGGCCGGCACCGACAGTGTGAGCGTGAGGTTCTGCGAGCCCGGTCCGCTGATGGTGAGTGCGGGCGGGGTAAACGCGAGCGTGGCGCCCACCTGAACCAGGCGGCTGGCAGAGACGTAACCCGACGCGGTGGCTCCAATGGTCGCGGAACCGAAGTTGACGCCGGTGAGCACCGGCTGGATGGACGGCGCGACCGCTCCCGCAGGGACGAAGACCGTCGAAGGTGCGATGGCGGCTTTGGCCGGATCACTGCTGGAGAGCGAAACGGTCAGTCCGCCGGCGGGCGCCGCCACGGTGAGGCCAATCGGATATGGCGCGGGTTGGCCGGGAGCGATGGTTCCGGTAGCGGGAAGGGTGATCGCGCCCGGCGCGGTCGCGGCGTTGCTCAACGTGAAGGCGGCAGGCACTGCAACGCCAGCCGCGCTCGCCGTCACTTGATAACTTCCCGGAAGCCCATTGGCGGTAAGCGTCCGCGATCTGGCGATGCCCGATGAGTCGGTCACCGCGGTATTGATGCCGCCGGCAAAGGAGGCTCCGGGACCACTTAGCGGGGCGCTGAAACTTACCGTGACTCCACTTACAGGAGTGCCTGACGCGTCCGCCGCCCCCACAGAGAGCGGCAGGCCGAAGGGCGCGCCTACCTGTGCGGTCTGCGGTGTTCCGCCCACGGCGGTGAGGGACGCGGCGCCGCCCGCCGGGGTGCCGACGATGACGGTGGCGGTAACGTCTGGTATGTAAGGCGGAACACCGGCGTGAATCACCGCGGTGCCCGTGGAGTGGCCATTAATGATCACCACTACGGTGGTAATCGAACTGCCGTCAGGATAGAACTGGACGGTGGGCTGCACGGAGGCGACTTGCGGATCCGACGAACTCAGGTTGACAGTAAGCCCATTGACATAGCCTCCTGCTGCCCGGTCGGGAGTAATTGGCACGCCCACGGAAGGCGCGGCGGCCGAGAGGAGCATCGATAAGACTTGAGTGCCGCCGACGGGGATTTTGAGCGTCCCGGGAGACATAGTGATCGAGGCGGTGACCGGCACGGAAAGGGTCGCCGCCTGATAGCCGGGGGCGGAGGCAGTGACCGATGAGAGCCCGATGTTCTCGCCGGCGATTTCCGGCTGGGCCGCAGGCGCGGTCTGGCCGGCGGTGATGAAAACACTGGCTGGCGCAATCTTGACGGCCGGGTTGCTGCTGGCAAGCGTCACGGTGACGCCGCCGATTGCGGCCGGCGACGCGAGCGTGACCGGGAGCGGCAGCGATTGGCCCAACGTCAGCGCGACCGGGGCAAGCCTGATCGTGCCGGGCGAATACACGGTGACCTGGAGGGTGAACTCCGCTACGTCGGGCGGCGCGCCGATGTGGAGCAGGGAAGTGCCGGGCGCGAGCGCCTTAACGGCGATTGACGCTACGCTGGAGCCGGCGGGGATGGAGGCGCTCGACGGGACGCCTGCGACTGCGGGGTTGTCGGAGCGAACATTGAGCGCGATGGTTGAAGGCACGGGCCAAGCGAGGGCCAGGTTCACGTTAAGAGTGGTTCCGAGGGCGAGGGCCTGGGCCGGCGGACCGGAGAGCACAGCGGCCACCTGCACGTTCTGGGTGCCGCCCGCGAGCCCGAACGCCGAGGCGCTGATAGTGGCCGTCCCGAAGTTGATGCCGGTGACCCGGGGCTGCCCGAACGGCGTGGTGAAGCCGTAAGGAATGTACACGCTCTCCGGACTGATTGCGACCTTCGAAGCATTGCTACTGGCAAGGGTGACAGTGACGCCGCCCGGACCGGCCGGGTTGGTCAGTAGAACGGCAAGAGGGACGGCGCCACCTGGAGCCACCGTTAACGGCGGCCCCAACTCGATGTCCGCGGCCAATGCGGACGAACTTAGAAAGCAGGCAATGAGAGCGATAAGTTGAGAACGCATAGTAAGCCTGAGACAGCATACGCTGTGCGCCGTGGCACCGCAATCGCCCTAAGAACATAGTCGGAATGACTAATCGGACGGCATAGGACCGCAGTCCTGAGAGAGGGGTACCGAAGGTTTTACGCCATTGGGCTAAGGTGTCCACCCCTCTGCTAGAATGAAGAAGAGAGCCTGGCAGGCACGGCGGTTCGTGTTTCCTTCCTCCAAGCTGGATGCAGCCCCGTTGTAGCGGCGTCGGGCTCTCACCTTCCCGGACTGATCCTCACACAGGCCCAGAATTTCAGTTAGATTTCAGCCAACTTTGGTGTTAGTATCCTGGAGGCAAGTGTCGGCCGAGGGACACAACTAACACTATGAGAGTAATCACGCCCCTACTTCTACTGCTGGCATGCGGCGCGGTCAATGCCGCTGCAATCGACGTGACTTATACCGTAAGCGGCTCTCCCGGCGCGTGGACGTTAGACTTCGCCGTGACCAATCAAATGACGGCTTGGCCGACCCAGGACATCTATCAGTTCGGAGTCCTGCTGAGCGGCCCGGGTGTTAGTGCCAGCCCGGGCGGGTACGATCCCAACGTGTATGGGTCGTGGACCAACTTCTTCTCCGGCGGATCGCCGGTGTTCTACAACAACATCTGGTTCGACGGCAATGATTTCAACCACCTGCTGCCGGGAACGAGTCTTTCGGGGTTCATGGCAACGGTGGCGGATGCGGCGCCTCCGCTCCAGGTGTCGTGGTTCGCCTACTCCGTGGCCAGCAGCTTCGACCCCGCCGACCTGTATACAGGGAGCGACGCGTTCGTGATCGATCCGAATTTTCTGACTGCCGGCTTTGAAGGCACGGCGACGCCGACGGCCGGAGCTGTCGGGGCGCCGGAGGCGTCCAGCCTGATGCTGATGGCGATCGGTATCGGTGCCGGCGCACTGCTGCGCAAACCTTACCTGAAGTACAAGTCCAAAGCTACGTAGTGGTAAAAGTTACCATGCCGTAGTGAGATTTCAGGGTTGAGTTTTCAAAGACGAGAGAGGTTGGCCATTAAAGTGCGAACTTGGCTGGCTTCATCTATGAAATTCAGCCCGTTCTCCTACGCGTGGCGGTGTGTCTACACTGCCATGTTAGTCTTGGTACCCGCAGGTTACTCGCAGACCCCCATCACTCACCAGATCAGTCTTCCGTCCGGAATGACATGGTGCGCCGACACAATGATCAACGGATTGTTCACGCAAGTGAATACATTCCGAATACAAAACGGTGCGCCGTCGCTTACGATGTCTACGCTGGGCATGAAGGACGCGGAAATCCGGGCCACGCAGTTTGCGACCTATATGCAGACGAATCCGCCGGGATCTCCAGGGTTCAACCCGCATACGGGTTACGATACGACGGCGGCGAGCCTTGGCTATAACCTCGTCAGCGAAAACCTGGCGTATATGACGATCGATCCGGGATACGTTGTGTATGCCGCCTGGCAGGATCCACTGCACATTGGCGCCATGCTGGCGTCCAATGCCAACGTCGCCGGCGTCTCCTGTGTGTACTTCAACGGCATTACGTACTGGACTTACGAGCCGGGGATATGTTCGGGTACTTCTTGCGGCACGCCTGCTCCCACTCCGACTCCCCCGCCTACGCCGACACCCACACCTACTCCAACTCCATCACCGGTTCCTACCGGCACACCAACGCTGGACAGCGAAGAGTGGGCGTTCCTGACGCTGATCAATAACTTCCGGGCGCAGAACGGGCTCGGCGCGTTGCAGGTTTCGGTCGCTCTGGAGAACGCCTCCAAGTGGATGAGCAACGATATGGCGAGCAAGAACTATGCGAGCCATACCGACAGTTTGGGCCGCAGCCCGGGGACACGACTGGCGGCGTTCAACTACACCTACTCGCCCTGGGGCGAGAACATCGCGGGCGGATTCGCGGACGCGCAGACGGCGTTCGAGGGCTGGCGTACAGCGTGCGATCCGGATGCCTCGGGTAAATGCACTTACGCGCACCGCACCAACATGCTGGCCGGTTCTTTCCGTGCGATCGGTATCAGCCGGGCGTACGGCAGTAACTCCAGCTACGGGTGGTATTGGGTAACGGATTTCGGCGGCGTGCTGGAGCAAGTGGTCTCGCCTCCGACCGGACCGCCGCCGTCGCCCACTCCTACACCTACGCCTACTCCCACCCCCACTCCGACCCCCACTCCACCGCCTGCAACGACCTGTCCGACCGCGGCGCAAGGCGCATTCACCGCCTGTTTCTACAACAACCTGACTTTGAGCGGAACTCCGGCCGTGACGCGGACCGACTCGCAGATCAATTTCGACTGGGGCAGTGCGGCGCCGGCTTCCGGTGTGACTGCCGGTAACTTCTCGGTGCGCTGGCAGGGTAACTTCACTTTTACGGCTGGGACGTATACGTTCAAGGCGCTCACGTCGGACGGCATGAGGATCTACATCGACGGCGCCCTGTTGCTGGACCGCTGGCGCGACCAGGCGTCGAATTTCTATTCCATGCAGCAATCGCTGGCGGCGGGTTCGCATGCCATCGCGGTCGAGTATTACGAGCACTCAGGCTGGGCGACGGCTCATGTCACCTGGCAGAACAGCACGCCGGTGACGCAACCGCCTACCGTGCTGAGTTTCTCCGCCACTCCCGCCTCGGTGGCGTTGGGCGCCGCGGCCACTTTGTCGTGGACTGTGAATGGCGCGTCGTCGGTCACGATCGACAACGGGGTGGGGGATGTCTCGGGTGTGACCTCGGTTTCGGTATCCCCGAAGCAGGCCACCACTTACACGCTGACGGCGTCCAATACCGCGGGCGGCGTTACGGCGCGGACGACGGTAACGGTTACGACAGTCAAAGATACGCAGCCTCCCTCCGCTCCGGTTCTGGTATCCGCCGTCGCCAAGGGACCGGGCCAGGTGGATCTGGCCTGGAATGCCGCGGTCGACAATGTGGGCGTGACGGGGTACCAGGTAAGCCGCAACTCGGCGGTGCTGGGCACGGTTGCCACCACCACTTATTCGGATATGTCGGCGAGCCCTAACACTACCTACACCTACAGCGTGAAGGCCTACGATGGGGCGGGCAATTTCTCGACGCCCGGCAACGCCATCATGGTGACGACGCCAGTGCCTCCAGTGAGCGGGGGCGCCTGCCCGGCACCCGGCGTTGGTGCGTTTACGGGGTGCTACTACAACAACGGCGCCCTGAGCGGGGCTCCGGCACTGGTGCGTACCGACAATCAGGTGAATTTCGATTGGGGGACGGGTTCGCCCAACGCCGCCATCACTCCCGACAACTTCTCCGCGCGCTGGCAGGGATACTTCACGTTTGCCGCCGGGACCTATAACTTTACGGCCATGGCCTCCGATGGGGTGCGCGTGTATGTGGATGGCAACTTACTGCTGGACCGCTGGCGCGATCAGGCCGCTACGATGTATACCGCGGTGCAGGCGCTAAGTTCGGGGTCGCACCTGGTCACCATGGAGTATTACGAGAAGACGGGCTGGCCCACCGCTCATCTGACATGGCAGGTGCGCTGAAGTTACTCCCTTACGGTAACTGTCAGCGACGTCGAGTTACCGGCCTTGGTGTACCCGGATGGCGTATTGATGGCGATGACGGTGGTGCCCATCGCGGCCGGTGTGAAGTGGTTCACCGCCGAGGAGGCGCCGCCGGGAATCCTGATGTGCATGCTCTTGAGCGCGCCAGTCTCCGGGTTGCTGTTGGTGAACACGGCGGGAATGGCGGCGCCGGCGCGCACGGCCTGGACGGTAAGGTCGGCGCCGCGGCGGGTGACGGGGTCGAGCTGGACGGTGTAGGCCGTCACCAGGGTGTGGACCGGCGCGGTGAGGTTGGTGATGAAGCCGTGCGGCCCTTCGGCAATTTCCTTGACCAGTAACTCGGCTTCGTCGGGCGGACCCTGCGGACCGCCGATGACCAGCCCTGAGGGCGTCAGGGAGACGGATGCGGTCCGCTGCCGGTAGCCGGGAGCGGCGGCGGAGTAAGTGGCGGCGCCTTCGCCAGCCAAAGCCTGAATGTAATACGAAGCACTGTGGCCGCCGGGCGGAACCGTAAGTTGGATGCTCTCTGTGCCGGGCTGATCCGGGGCAGGGGACAGGAGTAACTTCGAGGCATTGGCGCTGGTCAGGGTGACGACCAGACCGGTGGAAGGAGCGGCCTCGCCGAGGCTGACGGTGCCGCCGGTCTGCAGGTTGTGGCCGATGGAGATCTCGTCCGTGATGGCCATTCCGGGCGCCACCACATGGGCAGTCACCTTGGCGAACATGGCCGGTGCGGAGAAGCCCGGCGGCACGTCAACGGATAGGCTGGTTTCGCCCGCGCCGGCGGGCAGAAAGTCAAATGTCGCGCTGGCGGCGCCGCCCGCAAGCACAACATTGCCGGGGGATGCGGCGGCGACTTTCGGGTCCGAACTGCTGACCTTTACGATGACATTGCGGCCGCCCGCGACCGGTTGGGGATGGACGAAATTCATGCCGGAATCGAGCAGCGCGCTGTAGAGGAGCAGTTCCGTTTTGCCCGCGCCTGTGGTGGTGAGCAGCCCCGGGAGTCCCATTCCGGAGCGCGCCATGATGATGCCAGATGGCGCCAGGGTAACGGTCCCGGCGCCGGAGGCGCGGCCCGGCGCGGTGACGGTATAGGTTACCGTGCCGGTGGCGGCGAAGCCCTGGATGTAGTAATCGGGGCTGCCCTTATAGCCGGCCCTCACTTTGAGCTTGAGGGTCGCCGTGCCGGCATCTTCAGGCATCCGGGAAAACTTGAGGCGCGCCGGATCGCTGCTGGTGAGAGTAACTTCGAGGCCTCCTTCCGGGGCGGGGTCATCGAGAGTCAGGTTGGCGATAACTTCCAGGTTCGCGCCTACCGTAGCATTAGGGGGCGCGATACCGGACGCGGCGCTGAGCCGTGGCGCGGCCAGGACCGCGAGAGTAAGTAGAAGTGTGCAGTGTAGGTTGGCCATATGTTTACTTGGTAGGACCGCAGACGTCGGCGTCATCCCTGGCTACGCAGGCGGGATCGTCGGCGGCCTGAGCGGCGGAGTTGCTCTTGAAGATGTTCTTGCCGTAAAGGGTTGCGATGCCATCGTGGCCCGGTCCGCAGAACGAAGACGTGCAGACGAAAAGCGCGCCGCCTTTGGCGATTCCGTTGGGTGCGCCGCCCGCGCCGAGGCCGCCGACGGCAGCGTTATTCAGCAGTTCGGTGTCGTAGAGCTTGAGTTCGCCGGAGCGGACAAAGATCGCGCCGCCGAGCGCGGAGCCGCCATAGCCGCCGCCGGCAGCGAGCCAGCCGCCCTCT
>JBDTPR010000037.1:0-18912 GCA_039932635.1 Candidatus Solibacter sp. | reverse complement strand
CGCAGGCTGATCAGCCGCCGCGGCTCCACGACCTCCGCGTCCACCACCTCCGCCGCCGTTGCCCGCCCCCGCTGCTGCCGCGCCGCGCATGCTCCATTGGAAGCGGTTCATGCCGGCTTTGATCTGCACGTCCATCGTGGCGGCTACGGTGGTACCCGTCAGGAATTCCAGTTTGCCGGCGCCCAGATCGCTCTTCGCCAACACGCTGATCGCGGTGCCGCCTTGCGGATTCTTCGCCTGGAACTGCCGGTTGGTCGAATGCCGCTGCGCCTGCGGATCGTTCTTCCACAGGGTCGCGGGCCGCGGATCGAACAACGACAGTTCTTTCGTAGTGCTGTTGGCCTTGAGCTGCTCGAGCGGTGTGATGTCGTCAGCTATGTAAATCGAACGGCCATGCGTGCCCACGATCAGATCGCGGTCGCGCGGGTGAATCAGAATGTCGTCCACGCGGACACTGGGGAGGCCGGTCATGAACTTCTTCCATTCCTTGCCGCCGTCAAGCGTCACATAGAGTCCGAATTCCGTGCCCACGAATAGCAGGTTCGGATTGTCGTAGTCTTCGCGCAGCGCATTGATATTGCCCTTCGCCGGCAGGTTGCCGGCTACCGCGACCCACTTCTTGCCGAAGTCCGTCGTCTTGAAGAGGTAGGGCTTCCAATCGTCGCTGCGATGATTGTCGATCGCCACGTAGGCCGTGCCCGGGTCGAAGTGCGAAGGCTCGATGCGCGAAATATGCGTGTAGCCCTTGGGTGCGCCGCCAACGTTGGCGATCACGTTCGTGAAGCTCTCGCCGCCATCCTGGCTGACGTGCAGATTGCCGTCTTCCGTGCCGATCCAGATCACGCCCGGTTTGCTCGGAGACTCGCGCACCTGTGTGGCCACCGAACTCGCCGCGTAACCGTCGTGCTTCGAGGGCATCGGCTTGTCGCCCATGATGCCCATGATCGAAAGTTCGGGGTTCCAGCGATTGATGTTCTTGGAGAGATCCGTGGGATTCATCGACCACGTATCGCCGCGATTATTCGATTTGAAGAAATACTGGCCGGCCATGTAGACCACCGCCGGATTGTGCGGCGAGATCTCGAAGGGCGCATTCCAGTAGAAGCGCAGCGTATCCACATTCGGCGGTGCATTGATGACGTTCGGTGTGCCGCGACCGCCGCCTCCGAAAGCTGCGGCAGCTGCGCCGCGTCCCGCGCCTGCTGCGGTCGCCGCCGGAGTGCCCGGAGTCTGCGCCGCCGGCGCCGTCGAGCCGATTGGAGTCGCCGCCTCGGGTGGTGTCGCCGGTGTCCCGGCCGGCGTTGCCGGGGCTGCCGGTACCGCGGCAGTTGCCGCGCCCCGACCGACGCCGACGTTCGGGCGAATGCTCTTCTGCGTGCCGTTGCGCATATCGTGGCGGCTCATGTTGCCGTCCTGCGATTCCGCGTACACGATGGCCCAATCGGTCGGGTCCTGCCGCGTGTAGAAGCCGTCGCCGCCGCCCACGGTGAACCAATCGGTGTTGACTGCGCCGCCGGTGGAGCGCAGGGCGCTTGGTCCGCACCACGCGTTGTTGTCCTGCAAGCCGCCGCACACATAATAAGGACGCCGCATGTCCGCCGACACCTGGTAGAACTGGCCCACCGCCATATCGTTGTGGAAGTCCCACGTCACGCCGCCATCGTTGCTCACGTCGATCCCACCGTCGTGCCCCACAATCACGTTGCGCGGCTCCTTCGGATTGATCCAGAACGCATGGTAGTCGGTGTGCGAACCGGTGACCGGCGTCCACGTCTTGCCGCCATCCAACGACATCTGCGCCGGATTGCCGCCCACGAAAATCTTCTTGTCGTTGACCGGGTCGACGCGAATCTGCGAGAAGTACATCGGCCGGTCGTTCTGGTTGCTCATCAGTTGCCAGGTATCGCCGCCGTCGTCAGAGCGGTACACGCCGCTCGCCGTCGGATCCGGGGGTGGGGGAGGACCACCGCGGCCGCCGCGACCACCGCCGCCGCCGGCCGCACCCACTGCTACCACGGCGCCTGCGCCCGGCGCCGTGGAGGCTGGATCGCCCGATTCACTGGCGGCCGCCGCAGCGCCGCCACGTCCCGCGCCAGCGCGCTGTGCTAAACCATCGGCGCCGGTGCCGCTGCCGGTTCCGCCGCTCGAACCAGTTTCCACCTGCGCGTAAATGGTGGTCGGCTTCGCCTTGAAAATGGAAAGGGCAATGCGGCCATAGAGTCCGTCCTTCGATTTCGGCCAGCTCGGAACTTCGATCCTCTTCCAGTTGGCGCCGCCATCGGTAGTCTTCCACAGGCCTGAACCCGGGCCGCCGCCGTTGTATCCCCACCAGGTGCGCAAGCGGTTGTAGGAGGCAGCGAAGAGATTATTCGGATTAGCCGGATCGATCACCAGGTCCGTGAAGCCGGTGAAATTGTCGATGAACTTCGATTTCTTCCACGTCTTGCCGCCGTCCGTCGACTTATAGAGACCGCGCTCCGCATTGGGGCCGAAAAGATGCCCCATCGCCGCGACATATACGATGTTGGGATCCGTGGGATGTACGACGATGCGCGCGATCGACTGCGTGTCCTCGAGCCCAAGGTGGTTCCAGGTCTTGCCGCCATCGGTCGTGCCCCATACCCCGTCGCCGATCGACGAGCTTTGGCGATTGTTGGCCTCTCCCTTGCCCACATAGACGATGTCGGGATTCGACGGTGCGATTGCAATCGCGCCCACCGACTCATTCTCCATGTTGTCGAACTGCGATTTCCAGTGATTGCCGCCGTCCGTCGATTTCCAGAGTCCGCCAGTGGCGAAGCCCGCGTACAGCAGCAACGGATCCTTTTCGGTACCCGCGATATCGTCGACGCGCCCCATCATCGTGGCCGGTCCGATGGAGCGGAATTCAAACCCGCGGAAAAGCGGATCTGTGGAAGCATTGGGCGGCGGATCCACCGCTCCGCGCCCCTGGGCCCATACCGTACCGGCAACGCCGAGGCAGGTAAGGGCGGCTAAAAAAAGATGCAAACCTCTGGATTTCGAAGTACTAGCGAGCATAGTTTCGTCCAATTTAGCACAGGCGGTCAGGTGAGGCGATACCTCTTGCGTCGGCTACGAGAGCTTGTGCGGCACGGGTGAGGGGCTTGGTATGATGGGGGTGCCCATGCCTGAATTGCGTTCAGACTCCGCCCCGCTGTCGGAGGCGGTTACAGAGGATATTCGAGTCGAAGTGATGTCGAGCTATTCGCCGGAGAACTCGCGCCCGGTCGAAGGCGAGTGGGTCTTCCAGTACACTGTGCGAATTACCAACCAGGGCAAGGATACCGTGCAACTGGTCAGCCGCCACTGGGTGATCACCGACGCGGCCGACCGGGTGGAAGAAGTGCGCGGACCCGGCGTAGTGGGCGAGCAGCCGACCCTAAAGCCGGGCGAGAGCTTCAAGTACTCCTCGTGGTGCCCCCTGAAAACTCCCATGGGCCTGATGTACGGGACCTACGAAATGCAAAGGGAAAACGGCAGCCGCTTCGACATCGAAATCGCGCCTTTCGCCCTGAAGGCCCGCTACACCGTCCACTAACGCCGCGGATTTGCCGGCGGTTTGAACCCCTTCGACGCATCGTCCACGATCAACACCCAATCGCTGCCGAAGCCTTCCGAAGGAGCCTTAAACGCGTGCGTGCCCTGGTTCTCGAACTCCCCGGCCTCCAGCGAATCGCCGCTGCGCGGGTTGTACCACCAGCACTTCACACGGTCGCCTGAAATCTTCTCCAAATTCAAGGTGAACGGCCGTCCTTGCGCGTCATAGATAAACGCGTAGCCCTCGCCGCGTGTCGCCGCAATATGATCGGCGCCCTGTAAAGCATCCGCCACTAGCGACTGATCCGGCACGCGCGACAGTACGGGGCGCGATTCGATCAGCGTACGCGCAAAACGCATCTCCATGGCGCCAGGACGATGGATGGCCTCGTACCAGTACATCAGCGGACCGTTGATCGGCTTGTGCGCCGCGCTGTACATCTGCCACACCGCGTGATTTCCATAGGTATGTCCGCACGCTCCCGAAAAGAGATCCCAATATGCGCGCTGGCGCACGTGAACATCCACGCTATAGCCGTTGACGCTTGCGCGGAAGGCCAGCGGATGATCCTCATACAGCGGCTCGCCATCCACCACGGGCTTCGCCGGAGAGAGTGCGTAATCCTTCGCGATCCGCGCCCACGATTGCACGCCCTCGGCCAGACCGTGCCCGGTTTGCTGCATGTTGAAATCCAGCCACGCGTCATTGTGGAATGCCGTCGAAGACGTGCCGCCGCCGCGTGGGTGGAAGCTCATCAACACCGCGGCGTAATCCTCTTTGCCCGACGCGCCGATCGCAATCCCTTTTGCCATGGCGCGCCAGATTTCCTCCACGCCCTCCGCCACGCGGTCGCCGCCCAGGATCCAGATGACGCCCTTGCGCCCGTACCGCTTGCCCAAAAACTCGCCGTAGGTCTGCGCCGTCGCGGGTGTGAAAATCGACTCGTCCGCGCGCGGGTCCTTCACCACCCATCGCCCCCACGTTGGCAGGAATCCCACGTAGATGCCGTTCCGATTGGCCTCGTCAACGATGTAATCCACGTGATCCCAATAGTCGTACTGCCCCGTCCCCGCGCCCGGCGTCACGGCGGGACGCGTCGGATCCTTATCGATGAGAGGCAGCTTGCCGTAGGCGTTCGGGTCCGTGAGCCCATCCAACTCGGCGAGGGCCACAGCCTGCACCACCGTGTATCCCTGCGCCGCGCGCGTCTTCAGGTACTCAGCGGCATCCTTGCGATCCAGCCGGTGGAAGAGTTCCCACGCTGTGTCGGCCAGATAGAAGAAGGGCTTGCCGTCGGCCTGCACAAGGAAGCGCTGATTCTCGCTGACCTTCAACCTCGGCAGCGCGGCCGGGCGCTGTGCGAAGCTCGCTGTGACGAGACAGAGCAATAGTGCGGTGATTCCTGATGTTTTCAACTGGGGCTCCTTAACCGCGCCTACTTGAACATGACGGCGCCGAAATCGGCCAGGAAATCGCGCCATAGGAACCAGTAGTGCGCCCCCGGAATCTCCTTGTACGTGGTCTTAAAACCGCGCTTTTCGAGCAGCGAGTGCAGATTCATGGTGCCTTCGCGCGCCATATCGGTGGTGCCGGCGCCGGTCCAATAGAACTTCACGCCGCCTGCCTTCACCGCGTCCAACTGCTTCTCATAGGCTTCGTCCACCGTGCGCGGACCCGAACTGAAGACGCCGATGTAGCCGAACACGCCAGGATTATTATTGGTCGCCAGCAGCGTGTGCCCGCCGCCCATGGAGAGGCCCGCGATGGCGCGGTTGTCCTTGTTGGCCAGCACGCGATAGTGTTTCTCCACGAAGGGGATCACATCCTTCACCAGGCTTTCCGGATACGACCCGGCATAGGGCTGTGGCGGACGGGCTGCGGCCGCGCCCCGTCCAGCAGCGCCTGCCGCCTGCAGTGGCGGTGGCGCCGGAGCCGTCACCGATTGCCGCGCCGGCGTTGGACCATACGCGTAACCCTGTGACACGGTCTGAGTCGCGTTGCCGTTCGGCATCACCACGATCATCGGCTTGGCCTTGCCCGCCGCGATCAGGTTATCCAGAATCACATTCGCGCGGCCCATCGTCACCCACGCGTCTTCGTCGCCGCCCCCGCCATGCAGCAGGTACAGCACCGGATATCGCGTCTGTCCCGCTTCGTAATCGGGCGGCGTGTAGACATACATGCGGCGGCGCGCCTGCTTCAGCGTCGGCGAGGCATACCATACCTGTTGCAGCGTGCCGTGCGGCACGTCCTTGAAATCCCACATGTCCGACGCGGGCCCGGAGATCATCAGCAGGTTATCGACGCGTGCGCCGTCGCGCTGGGTCTCGCCATTGCCCGGGTCCAGCGCTTTCACGCCATCCACCAGGAACCAGTAACCCCACAATTGCTCGCCCAGCGGTCCCACGGTGACCGACCAGAGGCCGCTCTCGTCCTTCGTCATCTTGAGATCTTTGGCGCCTTCCCAACTTCCGTTCAAGGTGACCTCGGTCGCCTTGGGCGCCGCCAGCCGGAACGTGACAGTCCGGTCGGCGTGGATTTCCGGCGAGACCGGACGGGCTGCCGCCGCCCCTCGTCCTGGAGCGGCTTGCGGCGCCGCCTGTTGCGCGGATGCGGTCTGCATGGACAGGAGCGCCGCGAGCGCCACTACGGTGCGGATGGTGATCTGCTTCATGGTAGTTGACTCCTCTTCCTAAATGAGCTTACTCTGCGGCGCGCCTTCTACGGAAGCGGGTTCTCCCGATGAATCAGGTGAATCAGGTTGCCGTCGCAGTCGGAGAAAAAGATCAGGCGGTTGCCTTTGATTTCGATCGGGTTCCCCAACTCCACTCCCGATGCGGCCAGCGCCGCCGAGGCCGCTTCGAAATCGTCCACCGCGATGGCCAGATGCCGGATCCCGGGCGCCTTCGCGGCCTGCTCAATGCGTTCGCCTTCCGCGGGGATGATCTCCAGGATCGCGCCATTGGCCGCCTTCACGAAGAAATTCCCGGCGTAGCTGAAATTGATGTGAAATTCCAAATGCTTCACGTACCACGCGGCCAGCCGCTCGGGGTCGGGTGAAGCAATCGCTGTGTGTTCGAGTCCGATAAACATCGGCTACCAGCTTATCGTGCCGCGCATCTAAATGGACGGGCCTCCGCTGGTGCTAGCCAGAGTCTACTTCGCGCTCTTCAGCGCCCGCAGGTAAGCCTGTTCCCTCTCCGCGACCCACGTTCGATAACCGTCCGGGTCGACAAACACGTTGGGACCACCCGGCTTCATCTTCGCGAACTTAGGTTCCATGCCGTAGTAATCGCCGTGCGCGCCCAGAAAGATATCGCAGTGGAGAGACTTGAGCACCCGGAAGGTTTTCGCGAAATCCGCCGCGATCCCGGGGTACTTCTCGTTATTCATCAGCCGGTAGCCGGCGTTGACATTCGGGCTTCCCACAATCACCACATCGTAAGCTTTGTCGCCATCCCGCGCCGTCATGGTCCACGTGGTGCAGCCCTTGGTGTGTCCCGCCGTCAGGTGCGCCTTCAAAACAGCGCCGCCCAGTTTCACCTCATCGCCGTCGTGCAGGACGCGATCCACCTTGGTCGGTTTGTAGCGCGACGAAGGCTCGCTGCCGTACTGGAAGTCGGACTTCCCTCCATCCTCGGTCACCTCCACATCCTGCTTCATCACCATGTATCTGGCGCCGGTCAGTTCCTTTACCAGCGCGCTGCCGGCGTTGTGATCCCAGTGTGCGTGACTCACCAGCAGAATTTTGACATCGGAGAACTTGAAGCCGAGCTTCTCCACGCTCGCACGGATCATCGGCACCGAACTCTCCAGACTGCTATTGATCAGGATGTGTCCCTCCGGCGTGGTGACGAGGTACGAGGCAAGCCCTCGGGTTCCCACGTAGTAGAGGTTTCCGGCCACGCGATGCGGCGTGAAGGGTTCGGACCAGCTGCTGTTGCCCTGCGCGGACATGGGAACCGCGCAGGCCACCATCAACAGCGACGGCAACGAAATACGAGTGAAGATTGGCATAAGAACTAGAATACACTTCCGGCAACCGTACGCCCGGCCTAGCGGTAGCGCAAGTCCTTTTATTAGTACGTCCAGGCAAAAAGCAATAACAGAAACAGTGGCGATCCTGTTGCAACTTCATAGTCATCCACGCAGAAAAGGAGTAGATTCGATGCAACAAAAACGAACAATCATGGGACTGCTGGCGACGGGCGCGTTATATACGGCGCTGTCCCTCCCGGTATTTGCTCAACAGGATCAGCCAAAGACCCCGCAGGATCAACGGGATCGCATGAGCACGGCGCTCACGGGATGTTTGACCAAGGACACTTCCGGTTCGTATACGCTCACCGACACAACCGGTCTTAAAACGACCGTAACCGGCGCGGCGGATCTGGAAAAACATTCCAAGAACCACACAGTAACTTTGACCGGAGCCGCCAAAACGGACGCTTCCGGCAAGTCTGTCTTTGAAGTTTCCAAACTTATGCACGTGTCCGATACCTGCTCGAGTAAGTAGTCCCTCGCGGGTGCACCGGTTCCGTCTCCCCGGACCGGTGCACCTTATTACCCATCCGTTCGTCTCTCTGCGAAGATTGTAAGTCAATTAGCGCCGACAGCGTAAGACCTACACGGGGTGTTATTCTTACCGCAAATGTTGGTCCTATCCTACCGGGTGAAGGTGAAGTGAACTGTCGTGCTGGCCGCTATCCGATCGCCACTGGTCTTGCGAGCGGGTCGAAACCGCCACTTCATGGCAGCTTGCTGTGCCTGCTCCGCCAGGTAGCGGTACACGCTGTCCTCGGTGAGGCTGCCCTCGGCAACCGCCCGCACTACGTTTCCCCGTTCACTTATTTCGAGCTCAACCGGAATAATGACCGGTCCGGCAATGCGCGCTCGAATCCCCTCCGGGATTCTCGGCTGAACGGTGTGCACCTCCACCGGCATCACCGCCACACGCGCCCGCTCGCTCGGCGATTTTTCCGGTGCAGGAGACGGGTGCACCTCGCTCGACGGCTTGGCCGAGGCCTTAGCCAACACCTCCGAACCGAGCTTGACGCGCAGCGCGTCTCCCACGATTTTTGAGCTCTTCGTGTCGATACTAAGTCGTAGTCGCACGTCTTCATTCGTCGGTGCGTACATCAGCCTTCCACTACGCAGTTGCTCGAGATTGAGTTCGATTTTCCGGCGCGAGTCGCCATCGGTCACCTCTAACTGGCCCCGCGGGGCACCCAGCATTTGCGGCGTCGAGTCCCACCTCACCTCTAGCTGGCCGCCGACAGGACGCGCATCCACATGAAGATCCGTCAGCGGCGGCTCGCGAGCCACGCTGGGCATCGGATGGGTGACCTGATTGATTAGCGCTCCCGCCGCAGCGGAAATCAGGCACATAAGGGCCGGGATCCACCAGCGTGCAGGACCGGACAGCGTGCGCTCATCCGCGTGAAGTTCACGGCGTGCGAATGCGGGCGGAAGAACCGGCGGGGCTTCGATTGGGATCGGAACGGGCATCGGCGCCAGCGGCGCAGCTGGATTCTTCGCTATGACAAAGGGCTGCGGCGGGGCTTCGCTATCGGGTAACAGGACGCCGTCACGAAAAAATCGAAAACTCGCCACACAGTTCTCCACCGATAGAGGCTGCACCATGAGGAACACGAAACACCCCTGCGGGAAATGCTCACGCACGAAAGCCTCGTCGGCGTCTTCGATGGCTGGATCGCGGGAGGTGAAACTGCGAAAGAATCCAACCACAGGCGCTTTCGGCGCGGGCCACGAAGCCAACATTTGGCGCAGTGCCGACCGGTCGTTTTCGCTCAAGGCGTAGGAAGGCCCATACCGGTGCTCACAGAGCACTTCTTCGAACGCTTCAATCCGTATTTCTACAGCGTGGGCGGATCCGAGCAGGACTCCTCCGACTTCCATCCCACGACGCGGTATCGCAACGAAGCCGTCGATCGAGACTTGCCGCACGCCGCGCACCACCGATTCGACTAGCAGAACGTTCACACCGTCCTGGGGTGACTTCCATTCGCTAAAGGCCATCCTGTGACGTACGGCAATCGCGCCGCCAGCGTCCAATTGGGAACCTTGCGCGCAATGCGTGAGTTCGCACCATCGGCCGATCCAATCAGCTGACCCACGGTGAGGAAGAGGACCGCGAAAACAGGGCTGAATGGGGAACAATAGAGGCCTGGATGAGTACACGAATTGTAATCGCCGGCGGCGGCATGGTGGCAGGCTATGCTGCGAAAGCACTTATAGAACTCGGCCTGGCGCCGGGTGACCTGACGATCGTGTCCGCCGATTCCGTCCTGCCCTATGAGCGGCCGCCGCTGTCCAAGACATTCCTCACCGGCAAGGACTCGGCGGAAGCGATACGAATCAACCCGGAGGACTTCTATCGCGACCACGGAATCGGCACCTGCCTGCAGGTTTCCGTAACCGGGCTCGACGCCCGCCGGAAGGCGCTCTCGCTATCCTCCGGCGAAGAGCTTCGCTTCGATAGCCTGGTGCTAGCCACCGGGTCGCGCGCGGCGCGGTTGAAAATTCCCGGGGCCGAACTGCCCAACATTTTATATCTGCGATCGTTGGCCGACGCTCAGGCCATTCGCGCTCGCATGGGCGAGGCGCGCCGCGCCGTAGTCATCGGCGGCGGATTTATTGCGATGGAGGTTTCCTCGGTGCTGGCGCAGAGCCAGATCGAAACAACTATGGTGTTGCCTGACGAACGCGTATGGAAACGCGTCTTCACACCTGAGATGTCGGAGAGCTTCGAGAGCTATTTCGCGAGTCGAGGCGTTCGCTTCGTCAAAATGGCGAAAGTACAGTCCTTCCGCGGCGACCATGCGGTCAGCGCGGCGATTCTCGGCGATGGGCGCGAACTCGCCTGCGACACAGTGGTGGCCGGCGTCGGCGCGATCCCTGTCACGGAGTACTTGCAAGGCAGCGGCTTGGAGCCAGACAACGGGATCAGGGTGGATGAGTTTCTCGAAACGAGCGCGTCTGGCATCTTCGCGGCGGGCGACATCGCGAACTACCCCGATCTGATTTTCGGCAAAAGGCGGCGCGTGGAACATTGGGATAACGCTGTGTCGCAGGCCCAGCACTGCGCGCGCGTGTTGTCGGGAGGCCGTGAGCCATTCCGGCACGTCCCGTATTTCTTCTCCGACGTCTTCGATCTCTCCTATGAATATTGGGGAGACAGCGAGGGCTTCGATGAAGTTGTCTATCGCGGCGATCTCGCGGGAGTCAGTTGGAGCGCGTGGTGGCTCCAACGGGGCGTGGTGGTGGCGGGGTTTGTGATGGGCCGCCCCAATGAGGAACGCGAGGCGGCGCCACGCTGGATTGAATCGAGACAACGCGTCTCGCGGGATGCCCTAAGGTCTGAATCGACGCCCATCGACGCCGCGGTGAAAGCCTAGAGTCGGCACATCGGATTGAATTGCCGAAACCGGGACCGCGTCACTCTTCCAATTCGCGGTCGAGGTTGAAGGCCGCGCTGATCAGACCCAGGTGGGTCAGCGCTTGAGGGAAGTTGCCAAGCAGTTCGCCGCGCCCGCTGATCTCCTCGGAAAACAGGCCGAGGTGATTGGCATAGGAGAGGAGCTTCTCGAAAATGAGTTGGGCGTCCTCCACGTAACCGGCGCGCGCCATGGCTTCCACCATCCAGAAACTGCAGACCGTAAAGAAGCCTTCGGTGCCCGGCAGGCCGTCGTGGGCGGCTTTTCCGATCTTGTAGCGGTATACCAGGCTGTCGGCCGCAAGCTCCCGCCGGATGCGCTCGATAGTGGAAATCATGCGCGGGTCCGTGGGCGATATGAAGAGCATCAAAGGCATCATCAGGGACCCGGCGTCCACGGCTTCGGCGCCGAAATACTGCACAAAACTCTGCAGCCCAGCGTTCCATCCGTCGGTCATAATGGCTTTGTAGATCCGGTCGCGCTGGTCGATCCAAAGCGTGCCTTCCAGCGGAAATGACCGCTTGCGCGCCAGGCGGACCCCGCGATCGAACGCCACCCAACATTGCAATTTGGAAAAAGTGAACTCACGCCGGCCCCCTCGGACTTCCCAGATGCTCTGGTCGGGTTGATCCCAATTCTTGGCCAGCCAGTCGAGCAGACGCTGGATCGTAGTCCACATGTCGTACGAAAGGGCGGTGCCGTATTTGTCGTACAAATAGAACGAATCCAGCAGTTCGCCGTAGATATCGAGCTGTAGATGTTCGGATGCGGCGTTGCCGATGCGCACAGGACGCGAGCCTCGGTAGCCATCGAGATGATCGAGAGTGGTCTCGGTGAGCACGTGGCGGCCGTCGATACCGTACATCACGTTGAGGGGCCCGTTCAAGGGCGCTTCTTCCTTGGCGCGCGCCTGCATGAATTGCGCGAACGCGGCCGCTTCCTCGGTGTAGCCGAGACGCATCAGCGAGTAAACCGTGAAGGCGGCGTCGCGCACCCAGGTGTAGCGATAGTCCCAGTTGCGCGTACCGCCGATCAACTCCGGAATACTCGTGGTCGGGGCGGCGACGATGGCGCCGGTCGGGAGGAAGGTGAGTAGTTTCAGGACCAGAGCGGAGCGCGTGACAATCTCGCGCCAGCGGCCGTGATACTTGCTCCGCGCCACCCAGGAGCGCCAGAAGCGCACGGTTTCATTAAGCAGGGCTTCCCCGTCCACAGCTTGTTCAGCGAGCGAGAGGTCTGCCTGGCCGCCGCGATGGCGTAGGGCGAAGACCGCCTGCTCGCCGTCTTTCAGCTCGAACTGCGCGATGGCGCCGCCATCATCCTGCTGCAAGCGTACGGGACTCTTGAGAACGAACTGTTGCTTCTCCGACGCAAAGATGGCATCTAGCCCCTGGCCGCCGAGGTGCAATTCGTGGGGCGCGCGCGCGTAATCGAAAGCGGGACGGCATTCCATCCGAAATCGAATCGGGCCGCGGATTGCCTTAGCGATCCTGACGATCTGGCGCGCGCACTGCTCGGTAGGGCCGCCGGCTTCGCGGCCGATCGGCATGAAGTCGATGACTTCGGCCATGCCCTGATCGCTGAAGAAACGCGTGACCAGGACATTCGTGTTGGGCAGATACGTCTGCTTCACCTGGCTGTCGCCGTCGATGCAGAGACTGAAATGCCCGCCCTTACGGTCGTCCAGGAGAGCGCCGAAAATGCTCGGCGAATCGAAATGTGGCAGGCAGCACCAGTCGATCGAGCCGTTTTTGCCGACAAGGGCAACCGAGCGCAAGTCGCCAATGATGCCGTAGTGGTCGATGGGCAGATAGCTCATCGGTTGGGCTTGCCTCTCTGCTCGGAGAACATGATTTTACGGTAGTCCGACACATCAAATAATCGGGTACGAATACCCACCTCGCTTTGATCACTCATTGTCATAGGGTGCCGATTTCAGGTAACTCGCGTACGATCCGATACGGTGCTGAACCTCACCGTCCCGAATCTATTGCTTGGGTGTGCGGTTTAGCATACGATGGTTCCCCAGGGGACCCAGAGTGCTGGTCAAACCGATGATCGATTCGTGGGAAGTGCCGAGGATTGAACGAATTGCATCGGGTGAAACCCGGAGGATCTCCTATTTTCCAGTGCCCGGATTGTCCGGCGATCTCAGCCAGGATCTGGGCCGTGGCGCACTCACCGTCGAACTCTCAGGTTCCCTGTACGGCGATGAAGCCCGCGACGATTTTTTGAAATCTCTGCGCGTCAAATTCCTCGCCGGCGACCCCGTCGATTTCGTCGCCGACATCGTCAAGGAGTCCGAACTCGAACGCGTTCTCATCGAGTCGCTCGACCTCGAAGAGAACGCCGCCAACCCCGACGAATTTTTTTATCGCATCCGCCTCTGCGAATACACCGAGCCGCCGGAGCCTCCGGGCCTTGCCCCCGACTTCGGCGCGGAACTCGACGCCGGCCTGGATCTCGACGCCGACCTCGGACTCGACATGTTGGATCTCCCAAGTCTGCCCGACCTGCCGGGTCTCCCGATCACCCTGCCCAAACTAGGCGATGCCCTGGCGCCTCTCAAACCCGCGGCTGAAACCCTGAAGAGTACCGTAGCCGGCGCCGCCAAACTCCTCGATCCGCTGAACAGCCTCCTCGGGTGACCTGACCACATGACCGAAAACTCGGTGCTGTCCACTTTCGAAACTCTGCTCGCCGGCCTCTCGCTCGCCCCCGCTCCGAAATCCATCGGCGTGATCGATCCGGCGGCCGTGGAGGAATTGCCGGCTCTGGTCCTCTCCGTGGAGGGCGCATCGCGGCCCGGCGATGGCCTCGGCGGGCGTTCGGCACTGATGACCGGCGCGCTTGCCTGGCACGCCGAGATCGATCTGGCCAACCCGGTGCTGCCCGGCGAGCCTGGTTTTTCCCTGCTCAGTCCCGACCGAAAAACACTCACGCTCCCGCACGGTGGACTGGTGACCGCGGCCGGCGCGCCCGGCCCGCTCACCGCACCCGACCTCGCCGTGAAGGTCAAAGGCGTGTCCCAGAATCTGGTGCAGGGAGTTCCCGGACCCAACAGCTTTTCCGCGGATGGCGCCACCGGAACGCTGACCTTCGGCACCGCGCTTCCTCCCGACGGCAAAGTGGAAGCCGACTATTTCCTGGGGCAGTGGGAACAGAGATCCGCGCGCTGCAGCGGAGTGCTGCGCCTCAACGTGCTCGCCGCCGATGCCGCCGCCGTTCGCGATTTGAGCGACGGCGTGTTGCAGGGGCTTGGCCTTTCGGGACCAGCGAAAGCCGCCGGATTTGCGCAGTTGGCAGTGTCGGACATCGGTAGTATCGGGCTGGCTGCCGCTCCCGTGGCAGCTGCCAGGTTGCGCGTGGTGCGCTTCCGCTTCGAGTTCGAATTGGAAATCAATCAGCCGGATTCCTCCGGAGGCATCATCCGCAGGATTCCGATTAACGCGTTTGTGAGCTAACGAAGGAGACGAGTAATGAGTGAAGCCATCGGCGAAATGATACTGCCCGGTACCTATATCGAGGTCCGGTCGGAGGGACTGATCGGTGTAGGGGGCATCTCCACCGGCAACATCGGCATTGTGGGCACCGCCAACAAGGGAGTCATTGGCGAAGTGGTCATCCTCGGCAGCTACTCGGAAGCCCTGGACACGTTTGGCTCTTATGACCGCTGGGCGACCAGCGGGAATCCGCTGACCTTAACGCGCGCACTGGAGCAGGTTTTCAAAGGCGGCGGATCCACCGTCTATGCCGTGCGTGTTGCCAATGGCGACCCGGCATCCATGGCGTGGACGGTATCGGGCGATCCGGCCGCGGTGCTCTTCACCCTCACCGCCACCTCGCCGGGAAGTTGGGCGAACGCCATGAAGGTCTCCTTGAAAGACGACACGCTCACCGTCGAACTCGGCCGCGTGAAAGAGACCTTCACCGGCGCCGATGCCAAGACGCTCGCCTCCGAAGTCAACAGCGGCAGCCGCCTGGTGAAGGCCTCCACTCCCGCCGACGCCGATCTCGCCAAGGAGCCCAAGACGGTGGCCGTCGTGGCTGCCGCCGCCGGCACGGACGGCGCCAATGCGACCACGGTGGAAGCCAAAGCCGGACTCGACCTGCTGGCCACGCAGAACGTTCAGATCGTCACCGTGGCCGGCATGGACGCAAAGACCATCGGCGGCACCATCGTCGGACACCTGGAAGCCACAGAAAACGATGGCAAGGAGCGCCTGGCGCTGGTCGGCGCCTCCAATGACGACGTCAAGAAGATCGGCGACGACGATGCCTCCGCGCTCAGCAACGCGCGCGTCATTCTGGTGGCGCCCGGACTCTTGGCCGATGACGCCGCGCGCACCGAAGCCAACAAGCAGGTCAAACTGCCCGCCGCCTACTCCGCGGCCCTGATGTCCGGGCGGCTCTCCACTCTCGCGCCGCACATCAGTCTCACGAATAAGGATGTCGCGGCCGATGGGTTGACCAAGGAGTACACGCGCGCCGAGCAGAAGCAGTTGCTCAACAACCGCGTGCTGGTCTTGCAGAAGAATCTGGGAATCCGCGTGCTCAAAGGCATCAGCACCGATACCGGCGCCTTCCGTCAGATTTCGGTGCGGCGCATTGTGGACTACGCGAAGGCCGGCGTTCGTATCGGCTCCAACCCGTATATCGGGAAGCTGAACAATCCTCGGGTGCGCGCCGCGCTGAAAGCCACGCTCGACGGCTTCCTCGCGGGCATGGTCGTCGATGAAATGCTGATCGGCTACCAACTCGACGTGAGCGCCACACGCGCGCAGGAGATCAATGGGCAGGCGCTGGTCACAATGACGCTGCAGCCCACGTTCTCCATCGACTACATCAAGGTGATCATGAACCTCTCGTAAGAGGTCCACAGGAGATTAGCTATGCCAACCACCGTGTATCGCGGATCTGACGGGACGATTTCTCTGGCCACCGACGCAGGGCCCGAAGGCGACAAGGCCAGCGCCATTAATGAGGCCTATTCGCTGACGCCGATCGGGCGAGTGACCGGCGTCACCGTGCGCGTCACCAACGATGTGAAGCCGTTCCACGAGCTCGGGCAGCGTTTCGCCACCGACTTGCGGCCCGGCAACATCAATATCTACGGCACCATCGAACGTGCCTACATCAACGGGGCGCTGCTCAAGTTGATGTTGGGCGACGCGGCGGATTCGCGTCCCGCCGGCACCTTCGTGGGGCCGGCCTTCAACCTTGCCATCCGGCTGGAGAACCCCGCTGCGCCGAACATCACCTCCACCGTCACCGTGATGGGCGTCAAGCTCGAGGAGTGGTTCTACGATCTTCCGGAAGACGATTTCGCCATGGAGAAAGCCAACTTCCGTGCGCTCTGGTTGAAGGTCGAGGACAAGAGTTCCTAGGGAGACTGCACAGATGGCGAGATCGTTGACAGCCGAGGACCTGCTCGCAGGTTCCGCCGCGCATCACACCGTGGAGATTCCTGCCGGTCTGTTCAATCCGGCCGGCGGGGCCGCTGGCGAGGTGGTGGTGCGTCCGCTGACAGTGCGCGATATTCAGCGCGTGTCTCAAGCGGCGCGCGAGCAAGCGGCGCTCACCAGCGTGCTGATGGTGCAGCAGGCGCTGGTCCGGCCCGCCATGACCGTGGAACAGGTCTCCGGTCTTCCGGCCGGCCTGGTGGAGTTTCTGCTCGAGCAGGTGAACCGGATCAGCGGCCTCGGGATCGATGGCGATGCGCTCGAGGAAGCCGTACGGGCGCCGCTGGCACGCGCCTGCTTTGTGTTGTCCAAGGAATTCGGCTGGACTCCCGACCAGTGCGCGCAACTCACCCTCGGACAGGTGCTGGTGTATCTGGAAATGTTGGCGCGCGGTGAAGCCGTGGGGACGGCCCCATGAGGCAGCCGTTCCGTCAGGCCGGCCGCGCTGCTGCGTGCATACGGCGCCTCGAACGACAACTGGATCCGCTGCGCGCGCTGGCGTATGGCCACGGTGAGAGTTCGCTGTTGCGTCAGGATGAACGGCTGGCGGGAATCGTCAACACCATCACACCCTTTGATGCGCTGTCCTCTGTGTTGGGGCGTTTGGGCGCGAAGCCCGATACCGGCGCCTCTGCTCCACGGCTCTACCGCCGGGGCCTGGGTGCCGCAGTCGCGAACTACGTTTCTGCCTCGGGCGGGGAGCATGAGACCACGACGTATTCGATAGCGAAGGTCGCGCGTCCGCTACCCGCCGCCGCGGGAGCCCGCGCGCAATCGAACTTTAGGAAGGCTCCGGTGCAAGCTGGCGGACATTCATTCCCCTCCGCAGCCAGCCGCGTGTCCGCGGAACTTCCGCCTGCTGCTTCCGCCTTCATCGGTGCGCGGTCGAGTCGCCAGCACCAGCCTCTTCCGGTCCGCGATACCGCCGCAGCGCCGCCAACCCGCGCAGTTCCATTCCAACCGGAGATCACGCCACAGCCGCAGCCCGGCATGCTGACCGCGCAACAGGCCTCCGCGATTCTGGCGGGGCGCATGCAAACCGTCGCGACGCGTAGCGCTTGGAGCGCGCCCATCCGAATCGCCAACCCCAGCGATGCGCCCAACGAATCGCAGACGCGCACTGCCGCGACTGGCGGCGCCTGGAGCGCGCCCGGCCGAATCGCCAGCCACAGCGATGCGCCCAGCGAGTTGCAGCCGCGCACTGCCGCGACCCGCGACGCCACGAGCTCGCCGAGCCGAATTGCCAACCACAGCGCTGCGCCCGACGAATCGCAGGCGGCTGCCATGCCCGCAAGTTCGCCTGCCGAGCGCGCGCCCGGGCCCCACGTCAGCACAGCGCCCTCCATTCACCGCCCAGCAGCTTCCACCGCAAGCCCGGCGCGCGGTCTGCGGCGCCTCGCGGCCATGGCCACCGAATCGCTCGACCAACCCGATCCCAACCAGCCCGCTGCGCGGCCCGGCTCGACTCACGCAGCCTCATCCACCGGCAATCCCGCAGCGCCGCCCGACCTCCGCCTGGATCTCGAATTGGAACGTATTCTACGCGACGAAGCCGCACGCTACGGCATCGGTCCCGAAGGGATATTGGGATGAAGCCGCCGCGCCCTTCCGCCATCATGACGCTGGCAGGCCAGAAGCTGACCGGCCCCGAAGCCGGTCTCTACTGGCTGCGCGTCCGATTGGCGCGCGGTTCTCATGACCAGGTGGAGCTATCGCTCTGGCCGCGGACCAAGTTCGCCTCCGCGCAGCCCGGCGATACGCTCACTCTGCAACTCGGTCTCATGGATGCGGAAGAGGATGTCTGGAGCGGCGAAGTCACGCGCGTCGAGCAAACCGCGCAGGCCGTCCTCATCACCGGCCACTCCGCCACTGCCGCGCTGAGCCGCGAGCGCAAAGCGCAAACCTACGTTGGCCAGAAGGTCGGCGATATCGTCCGCGACCTGGCATCGCCGGTCGCCATCGACGAGGTCAAGGCCGACACCGAGCTCTCCTATTATTCGGTGGATCACGGCCGCAGCGTTTGGGGCCACTTGGTGGACCTTGCCGATTTGAGCGGCTGCGAGCTTTCCTGCAGCGCTTCCGGCGGCCTGCGTTTCGTTCCCGTCAACAGCCTGCCCTCCGCCACCAAGTTTCGTTACGGCGCCGAACTGCTCTCCTGGAGACTCGGCCCGTCCACCGCGGGCAAGGCGGTGACCTTCGCCGCGCACGGTTCCGCCAGCGAATCCGGTTCCGAGAAATGGCATTGGGTCAATCCCGACCCCACCACCGGAAAGGGCGGCAGCCAGGTGGTCGGCGGCTTTCATTCACGCTCCGCCGCCGATGCGCTTTCGCAGGCCACCGAAGATCGCGTGAAGCGCGCCGCCGTCTCGGGGGAAATCGAACTCACCGGACAGGCCACGTTGCGCCCCGGCGACGTGTTCAGCCTTAGCGATCT
>JBDTPR010000036.1:0-19065 GCA_039932635.1 Candidatus Solibacter sp. | reverse complement strand
TCTGGCGGCACTGGTGCCAGTGCAGGCGGCGTGCGGTCTCCTCATCGATGGCTGCCACAATGCGCTCGGCGGGCAGCGTGAAGCCGTCGTCCGACGGCACCGTCACCACACGCGCGCCGGTGCGCTCCAGCGCATGATAGTTGTAATTATTCGAAGGGAAATTCAGCCCGTCGGTGATCAGCTTATTGCGCGGCGCGCGCCAGTCGAAGCACGACGCCACAATCTGCTGGCAGATGGAAACGTTCTGGTGCATGACGACTTCGCCTTCGCCCGCGCCGATGATGCGGCCGACCAGGTCGCCGACGGTGATGGGCATCATCCACCAGCCCTCTTCCCACGCCCGGATGCCGCGCGTCGCCCAAGTCTCGGCGTACTCCGCCATGCGCGCCCGGGTGCGCTCCGGCATGGCGCCGAGCGAGTGGCTGATCATGTAGGTGGTGCTGCCGAGAATGGGGAATTCCTTGCGCCATTCGACTAACGCGTCCTCTGACGCCGCCGATTCCGGAGTGGTTACGAGGGGAGCACCCATGGGTAATATGGTAGCGTGTACAGACCTCTCGCGCCCTTCAACTTAGAACCTGCCCGCTACACCTGTTACCGCGCCGCCGGACCCATTGTAGTGGATGGCAAATTGGATGAGCCATCGTGGAAGCTGGCGCCGAAATCGACGCCCTTCGTGGATATCGTCACCGGCGAACCCGCCTGGTTCGACACGCGCGTCGCGCTGCTGTGGGACGACGAGCATCTGTACTTCGGCTTCTGGGCAGAGGAGACTGACGTCTGGGGCACCATGACGCAGCGCGACTCGAAGATCTGGGAAGAGAACGATCTCGAAATTTTCATCGGCGGCAAGGACGCGTATTACGAATTCGAGGTCAACGCGCTGAACACCGTGTACGAGGTGTTCTGGATCTGGAAGGATATTCTGAAGCCCGGCTCGCCATACTACGGCAGGCCCGAGTTCGACCCCGCGACGCAGCGCACCATGGTGCTCGATGGCGTCGGCGGCCACGTACATCCCCGGGGCGAGCGCTGGGGATTTTTGGATTGGGACTATCCCGGCTTGCGCACCGCGGTGAATGTGGATGGCGTAGTCAACAGCCGTACCAATACCGACCGCGGCTGGACGCTCGAACTGGCATTCCCCTGGCGCGGGCTGGTCGATATCGCCGACGGGCGCTCACTGCCACCGAAGGACGGCGATGAATGGCGCATCGATTGTTCCCGCTTCGAGAAACTCGGGCGCCGGCATGAAGTGCTCGACCCCTGCGTCGGGTGGACCTGGAATCGCCACGGGCATTACGATTCGCACATTCCCGAGGTGTTCCCGTACGTTACGTTTTCGTCGAAAACCGTGGGGTAACTGCTGCCCTGATTAGCCGATCGCGCGCTTCTTTAGCTGGTCGGCAGCGTACTCGCTGGCACGCATGGAGAGCGCCAGAATCGTCATCGTCGGATTCTGCCAGCCGCAGGTCACGAACGACGAGCCATCGACCACGAACAGATTCTTGATGTCGTGGCTCTGGTTGTATTTATTCAGCACACTGGTCTTGGGATCGTTGCCCATGCGCGCGGTGCCCACCTCATGGATGCTGTAGCCGGGAGGATAGAAACTGGGCGTCTTCGAGACGATGTCGTAGCCTGCCGCGTGGAATAGCTCTTCGATCGAATCGGCGGCGTCCTTGGCCATATTGCGTTCGTTGTCGCCGTCCTTGACCTCGATGTGCAGCGCGGGGATGCCCCAGGCGTCGGACACGTTTTTGTTGATGCGTACGTGGTTCTCGTAGCGCGGCGGACGTTCGCCGAAGATGCTGCCGCTGACGCAGGATCCGGCGTAGGAATCGACCTTCTTCTGCAATGCTTCGCCGTACTCGGCGAAGAGACTGGGATTGGCGCCGCCGCCGCTGTTAATGATGACGCAGTAGCCCTTGATGAAATTGCGCTTCTCTTCCTTCTTGAGATTGCGGAAGCGCGGTATGAAGGCGCTGCCGCCCATGAGTCCCTGCGGACGCTTACCGTCGCGCGCTTCGGCCACGGAAGCGACCACCTGGATACCGTAGATTTGATCGTGCAGGTAGCGCCCGAGCACGCCGCTGGAGTTGGCGATGTTGGAATTGAGCAGGAGGCGCGTACTTTCGAGGGTGCCTGCGGCGACCACGACGACGCGCGCCTTCACGTGGCGCTCGTGGCGCGAGTGGCGATCGACGAAATGCGCGCCGCTGGCCAGCCCCGTGTTCTTGTCGGTGGTGATCTCGCGCACGATGGCATTGGGGACCATGTCGAGTTTGCCGGTGGCCATGGCGTCGGGAAGCAGGAGGTTGACCGAACTCGCGAGGCCACCCTGTCCGCCCGATGAGCGCATCTTGGAGAACTTCATGCCGCGCGCCTTGCCGAGTTCAGAGAGCTTCTTGATGCTGTCGGAATCGGGGCCGTATTGCGGCTCGATGAAGTTGCCGTCGGGGAATTCGGGCCAGCCTTCCTTGCGGCCGCTGACGCGGAAGATCTCTTCTACGCGATTGTAAAAGGGGTGCAGATCGGCGAGGCTGATGGGCCAGTTCTGGCCGTTGCCTTCCAGGTCGCCGGCTTTAAATTCGAAATCGCTGAGGCGGAAGGATTGGCGCGCCCAAAAGAGTGAGCGGCCGCCGACCAGGCGCACGCGCACCCAGTTGTAGAGGTTGGCGGGATCGTGCGTGTACGGGTTCTCGGTTTCGTCCACCCACTGATTGGCATTGAACTCGTTGGCCTGGTAAACGTGCGGCAGGCGGCCGGGCTTGCCGAAACCGCGATACGGCAGATCGTAAACCGCCTTGTTGACGCGGTTGTGGTCGAAATCGGATTCGGGGCCGGCATTCAGCATGAGGCAACTGAGGCCCTGCTTGGTCAGGATGTTGGCGGCCATGCCGCCGGAGTGGCCGGAGCCCACAATGAGGACGTCGTATTCTTTCGCTGGCATGGGTCTAGCCTTTGTAGATGGGATCGATGGGGAGGATGAAGGAACCGCCGCCGCCGAAGCCGCCGCGGCGGCCGGAAGCCGCGCCCGTCGCAGCGTATTCGCGCGAGTTCACGGTGGCCGTGCGGATGTCGCGATGGGCTTCGGCGATGAAGCGCTGGGCGGGGTCCTTGGGCAAATCGTACTGCCACGGCACAGGAGTCAGCAGTGGACGAATGATGGCATCCGCCTGCGTGGCATCGAGTTCGGAGAAGCTCTTATTGAACTGCTTCTTCGCGTTGGCGTTGAGCGTGTCGAGGCCGCGGCGGTAGGTGGCCTGACGCTCGGCGGGAGACGTGCCGAGCAGGAAATCAAGGAACTCGGGCGCGCCGCATTCCAGGGCGCCGGGCAGGCCGCGCATCGCCGGCATCAGCGTCTCGCTGAGCTTGCGCAGGGCACTGAATTGCGCGGGCGTGAAGAAGCGCTGGGTGGGCTCGCCGATGGCGTCCGGCTGCGCGACTTCGAATTTCGGGATGTTGCCCTGCCCAAAACGGCCGGCCCCCGCGCCTCCGCCTCGTCCACCGGGAACCGGTATGGCGGGCGCCTGTGGGTTGGCGGGTGCTTGTTGTGCAGCTTGTTGCGCAGCCAACCCGGTTGCCGCCGGCAGCGCGACTAATGTTTTTACGAAACCCCTCCGCTTCATGCTGAAAATCATATCACGCGCAGGGGGCTCCGCATGGTAGAAGAGCAGTATGAAATGCGACGTTCGGCAGGCCTCAATCGAGGATGTTCCGGTAGTGCTCAGTTTGCTGCGCGAACTGGCGGATTTTGAAGGCAAGCTGGATCGCGTGGAGGTTACCGAGGCGCAGCTCGCGGAGCACGCTTTCGGGCCGCGCGCGTGTATCGAGATGCTGCTGGGGAGTGTCGATGGACGCGTAGTGAGTTATGCGATTTTCTTCCCGCACTTCGGGAGCTATCGCGGGCGGGCGTGGTTGTTTCTGGAGGATTTGTACGTGCAGCCCGCGGCCCGCGGGACGGGTGTGGGTCGCGCGATGATGTCGGAGCTGGCGCGGATTGTGATGGAGCGCTCGTGGGCGGGAATGACGTGGGGCGTGCTCGAGTGGAATGATGCGGCGTTCCGATTCTATGAAGGGCTCGGCGCGGTGCGCGAGCACGGACACGTGTATATGGAATTGTCGGGCGAAGCGCTGCAGCGGGTGGCGGCCCGGTAGGGCGGGGGCCCTCGCCCGCGACGAGGGCGTCGCGCGCGGACCAGGGGGTCCGCCCTACAAAAACAGCTAGCTGCGCATGCGGAGCATCAGGTACGCCCCGGCCAGGGCGAAGACGGCGTCCGGTCCCCAAGCCGCGACCAGGGGCGTGAGCTGGCCGGCGTCGCCTAATTTCTCGAAGAGCTGGCCGATTCCCAGATAGCCGATCGCTATGCCGATGCTCAGGCCCACTCCGGCCATGGCTCCGCGATTACCCACCAGGAAGCCGAAGGGGATCGCAATCATGGCCATCATCAGGACGAATAACGGCACCGAGAACTTGCGGTAGAGGCGCACCTTGAGCTTCACGGTGCCTTCGAAGCCGCTCTGCATCAGGTCCTTGATGTAGGAATCGAGCTGCAGAAAATTCATCTGCTTGTCCTGGCGAGCTTCCTTGAGGAAATACTCCGGCGGCTCGGTGAGCTCGGGGAAGGTCATGGCCTGGAAGGGTGCGTACTCATGGCAGAAGGCGCCTTCATATTTGCAACTCCAGCCGTCTTCGAAGACCCAGGTCTTGAGCGGCGCGCTCCAGTGGGCGCTGCGGGCGTAGATCTGGCGGACGAGGCGGAAGGTCTTGGGCTCGAGCTCGAAGACGCTGGCTTCGTTCATGGTGTTCTCTTCGCCGGAGTTGTCGAAATAGCGGTAGTTGAAGATGCGCGAGGAATTCTGACCCATGATCCACTTGCGCTCGGGCTTGAGGTAGGTCTGAGTGGCGCGGCCCTTGATTTCGTCACGCAGGGCTTCCTGACGGCGGTTGGCGCCGGCGACATAGTAAAAATCGAAGGCGAAGAGGCCTCCGCTGAGCAGCGTGCTGATTACCAGAATCGGCGCCGCGAGGCGGAAGAGGCTGACCCCGCACGCCTTGAAGGCGGTGATCTCATTCGCCTTACTCATCACGCCGAAGGCGGCGAGCACAGCCACCAGGACACTGACCGGGAGCATCTCGTAGATCAACTGCGGCGAGAGGAAGAAGAGGTACTGGAACATCTTCCAGAGCGGGATGTTGTTGCGCAGCATGTCGCTGATGAGCTCGAAGAAATTGCGGATCAATTCGAGCGAGACGAAGCTGACCAGGACCAGCGCGAGATAGGTGATGAAGTTGGTGAGGATGTAGGTGTCCACCAACTGGGGGAGCAGGAACATACGCCAGGCGGGTCCGCCGGACTCGGAGCCGCGCACGCGAGCCTTGAGCGATTTGAAGAGATCGGCGAGATAGGCGCGCAGGTCGCCCAGGACATCGGTATCGCCCGGTTTTTCGAGGCGGACGAGGAAGATTACGCCGCCCAGGAAAAAGACGGCATTGGGCAGCCACAGCGCGACCGGCACGGGCAGGGTTTTGTTCTTGGCGAGATTGATCAGCGCGCTGAAGGAAACGTAGTAGCAGAAGAACGCTACGAAGATTGCATTCACGTAGCCGGCGGCGCGTCCGCCCTTACGTGTGGCCAGGCCCAGCGGAATGCCGACCATGGCGAGCATCAGGCAGGCCACGGGCAGGGCAAAGCGCTTGTGCAATTCGATCTGATAGTCCACCCAATCGGGCTTGCTGCGCGGGTACGCGGCGAGCTGGCGATTGCCCATGGCGACCGTCTTGAGCGGAGTCCAGGCGGGCGGCGCGGCGTCGAGCGTCTGCTGGCCGGTGGGGGCAATGGTGTCGTGGGCGCCCTGGTCCTTGCTCATCTCGTGGGTGGAGAAATTGCGCAGCGAAAGCTGGATTCGATTGTTCTTGAAATCGGGGAACGGGATGGCTTCTTCGGCGACCGTGATGAGGGGCCCTTGAGCCTTATCGCGCATGCCGCTATTGCGCTTTTCCGGGGCTCCCACGTCGGCCACGAAGATGTGGCGCCAGACGCCCGGACGGGTATCGCCGACGTAAAGAATCGTGTTGGGAAAATTCTCCACGAAGACTCGTGGGGTAATTTCGGTGTTGAGCTGGGTGGCTTCCAACTGATTCTTGATGGCGGTGGTTCGCTGAAAGGCGTAGGGCGTGAGACGCAGGGTGGCGAGCGCGGCGATCCCGGAGCCCATGGCGGCGAACAGCAGCACCGGGGCGATCACTTTGCGGCTGGAAACGCCGGCGGCGCGCATGGCGGTGATCTCGCCATCGGAGGCCAGCCGGCCCAAGCCGATCAGAATGCCCACCAACACGCCGAAGGGAATCGTCAACGGCAACACGGTGGGCACCACCAACATAAACAGCTCGAGCACCAGGCTCGTGTTGGCGGTGCTGCTCTTGACCAGCAGCTCCGAGATCTGGTCCGCCGCGCGCAGAAACACGATGAAGGTCACCAGCACCGTGCCGAGCATGGCGCTGGAGAAGATCTCGCGAAAGATGTACCGGCCCAGAAGCCGAAGCACAGGAGTCCCTTACCGCGTCATATCCGGCGGGGAGACTACCGGTAGCTTGGGCAGTTCCTCTTCGGCAGGATGAAGTTCAAGGTCATCGATGAGAATCGACGGGGCTACGACGCAGACTTCCGCCGTGAAGCCGGCGCCGCCGACGAGGGCGAACGGCGCGACATTATCCATGTACTCGAAGGCAGAGGCATCGTCGCCGGCCGCCAGAATGTCCTTGAGAGAGCGTACGTTGAAGCCGCGGAAACGCATACCGCGCACCAGTTCCTCATGGCCATCGGGGAAGACCTTGTAGACCAGCACCGGCATACTGACGGGCCGGCCGGTCTGCTGCCCGCTCATGAGGGCACGAGCTTCGGGCAGACTCGCGGTGGAAGGGAAGTCCATCTTGCGGACGATAATGCCGTAGGGCTTATTGCGGGTGCGAATCAGCTCGATGAGCTTCTTCTTCAATTCGGAGACCGGCACGGCGTCGCTGGTGCTGACGAAGAGGTTGCTGATGGTGGCGGAGTTGGCGCCCATGTTCCCGGGCAGCCGGGCGCGTCCATTGGAACCTTCGAAGCCGCGGACAGGCTGGCGGGTGAGCAGGTAGCTTTTCAGCACGCCCTTTTCGATCAGGCGAAGCGGCTTGGGGACCACGCCTTCGCGATCGACCTTGTAGCTGCCGAAGAGCGGACGTCCGCGCCACTCGGTCTGCGTCGGGTCGTCCACCACATCGAAGGTATCGGGCAGAACACGGGCGCCCATGCGTCCATCGAGTTCGCTGGCCTGTACGTTGCCGCCGCGGCCGCCTTCGGCGACGGGACGGCGGGAGAGGCTAAGATTGCGGGCCAGCACCTCGGCGAAGATTTGGGCTCCGGCGGCGCCCTCGAAAAGGACGGGACCGCTGTAATCTTCGCCCTTGGGCGCTTTCGACAGGGCCACGACGTTGGCGGCCATTTCGGTGATGCCGCGGCGAAGTTCGGCCTCGGCCGGCAGGTGCCCGGCATCGTGGGCGTGGAAGGTGACGGCGTCGCGGAGGCTCATGCCGTCGGGCGCCTGGGCCAGGGCGCGGGCGCGCAGGAGAGCGACGCTTTCAGGCTCGCGAGCCTCGGTGCCCTCGGAGTTGACCAGGTGCAGGCCGCCTTCGGAGGTTTCCATTTCGACGGCGGAATTCTTGATGTCGGGGAACTCGGTAAAGATCGCGGAGAGCGAACGCACGCGGCCGGCCCAGAGGTCTTCGTCCAGCGTGAGGCGCTTAATGGGACGCACGGATTTGACGGGCTCGGCGTGGGCGAAATCGGCAATCTGCTCGCCCTGCTGCATGTTGCGCATGGCGGCGCGCTTGCGGGAGATGGCTTCTACGCTGGATTTGTAAGCGGAATCTGCCAGCAGCCAGAAGTAGCGGCGGAGCAACGGGTAGGAATCTTCCAGCGGGAAGCGCGCGAGATCGTAGCGCGAGCCGCCGAAACCGCCGCCCGCGTAGTTGCCGTTATCGAATTTGTAATCGCCGACGCGGATGTGCACATCGGGCGAGCGGAAGCGATCTTTGCGGCGCATGAGCAGGCCGCCGAGCGAAGCGGAGAGGGCGAAACTTTCTTCTTCGTCCACCGAGTACTCGATGAAGTAGGGCGCTTCCAGGTTGGGTATGGTGAGCTTGCGGGCGCGATCGATTTCATCGCGCATGGCCTGAAACATCGGATCGGCGGGCGCGGCCTGCTGGGCACTCAACGTGGCGAGTGCGCCGAGCACGGCGGCGGCGAGGGCTGAGGCGCAGAGCAGGCGCTTCACTGTCCACCGCCCTTGCTGTTTTCCATGCTGGTGGGTTCGGGGAGCAGCGGCGGACGGTCGTTGGACTTGGCCTTCTTCTCAATTTCGATTTCGGATACGAGGATTGCTGGGGCGACGGCTGAGACGGGGACGCTGCCCGATTCGGCGCCGCAATAACCGTTGAAGACCTCCTGCTTGTCGGAGGTGGCGATGATTTTGGAGAAGCTGGAAAGCGGCGTGCCGACGATATCGGCGCCGCGCACCAGTTCATCGGGGCGCCCATCGGCGTAGACGCGGTAGACGATTACGGGGATGACTTTGAATGCCTGGAGTCCGGCGCGCTGCGTGGTGGTGAAGCCGCCGGTGATGTCTCGAAAGTAAAGGCCGTAGGGTTTGTTCTGTTTCTTGACCTCGTCAATCAGCATCTGGCGGAGCTTGGCGTCGGACACGGCATTGGTGGATTCCACCAGAAGGTTGCTCTGGCGGGAGACCACTTCGAGGCCTGGTTGGCGGCGCCCGTGGCCGTTCGATTGGGGGAAGCCCTTGATGGGCGAGCGCGACATCAGGAACGTCTTGAGCACGCCCTTGTCCACGGCGGTGAAGGCGCGGGCCTTGACGCCTTCGTCGTCGTAATCGTACCAGCCGTTGAGATCGATGCCGTTGACCCTGCGTTTGGTGGGATCGAAGACGACGCTCAGGAAGTCGGGAAGGACTTTGGTGTTGACGCTCTTGGTGAAGGTCTGGCCTTCGCTTTCGTCTTTCTGGCGATGGCCTTCCACGCGATGGCCGAAGATTTCGTGGAAGAAGACGCCGGCGGCGCGGCCGCTGAAAATCGCGGGGCCGACGAAGGGCTGCGCTTCGGGAGCCTTGAGCAGTTTGGAAACGTCGTTGGCGACGCGGTCGATGGCGGCGAGGACAACCTTGTCGTCAGGCAGGCCGCTCTCGTCCACGGCTTCGAAAGTCTCGAAGGAACTGACGTCGGTGCCGTCGGACGCTTTGGCGGTAGCGTTGATCACGATGCGCGCGAAGCCGCGGCCATGGGCGAGGCGCGAGCCTTCGGAGTTGACCAGGAAACGGGTGTCGGTCTGGCAGAGGACGGAGACGTGCGAAGTCAGCACGCTTTGGTAGTTCTGGAAGCGCGCGGAGTAGCGGCGGATCTTGTCCTGCCACTGGGCTTCGGTGAACTTGAGTTTGGCGGGCGCCTGCACGGAGGTAGAGGGCGCCTCGGTGGAGAAATCGTCGGAATCGTCGGCCTCGGCAACTTTGACCTGGGTATTGGTCTTGATGCGAATCAGGCGTTCGGCGGCCGCGCGATAGGCGCGGTCGGTCTCCAGCCAGAGGCGGCGCTTGATGGAGTTGACGTTGTCCTCAAAAGAAGTGAGCGCGCCGGAGGTGAACTGCCCGCGGTCCCCGCGGACGCGATGGTAGTTGTCGAGCTTCGGGGAACCCACCCGTATGGAGACATCGAGCGCACGGCTCTTGCCGCCCGAGGTGGAATCCACAGTGCCCAGCGTGCCGCTCAGCGACTTGAATTCCTGCTCGGTGATCTCGTAGCTCAGGTAGTATGGCGGCGGATCCGCTTTCTCCTTAAGGGCGGAGAAGTTGCGATTTAGCTCCTGGGACATGGCGTCCAGCAGGACCGTGGGCTGGGCAGTGGCGTTGGACGCCACCAGGCCCAGCAGTGGCAAGCAATACAATACTAGGCGGGTCAATCCACCAGAATAACACTTGCGCCCTTGGCTATCGGGCCAAGGCAAGTAAACCTTTGTTTTTCAAGCCGGAAAGGGCCAGGCCATACCGCCCGTGAATCCCGGTCTTTTCGAAGATGTGCTTGAGATGAATCTTCACGGTGCCAGTGCGAATTCCCAAGCTGTCGGCGATTTCCTTGTTCTTGAAGCCGCGTTCCACCAAGTCCATGACCTGGAGTTCGCGGGCGGTGAGGGCGGACCTGCCGGTATGCAGGGGTTGCACGGGTCCAGCTGGTATTTCGCGTTCCATCCACGTGCCGCCAGCACCCACCGTGCGAATGCACGCGGAGAGCTCGTCGAGCGTGGCGGTTTTCCGAATCACGCCGGCCACTCCTGCCTGAAGCAGGCGCAGGGATTCGCCCTCGCTCAGCGTAGCGCCCCATACCAGGACAGAGACGGCGTTGCCGGCTTCGCGGAGCAAACGAACCCAATCGGCGATGACGGCCGCGCCGAAACTTTTGTCTATCAGGAGCAGCGACGGACGCAATTCGCTGACAGCGGTGACGGCTTCTTCCAAGTGCGTTTCTACCGCGACAACACGCGGACCATCAATCGTTTCCATGAGGCTGCGCAAGCCCTCCATGGCGACCGGTTCGGAATCACAAACTACTAAGGTATCCACAGCTCACACGTAATATCGACCGCGGCGGTTCAAAACTGTAGTCGTGCGAAGCAGGGAATTTCTCAGAAAGAGTGCGGGACGCGGGAATTAGCCACGGATGGACGCCGGTTCACACGGATCCGAACAGGGCCCCGGCGATCAGACCTTCACTTTGCCGAGTTGGTATTCGGCCAGATCGATCCAGCAATTGCCCATCGTGTTCTGCACGAAGGCGGCGTGTTGCGCCAGGAAGGTGCGGGGGCCTTCGTATGCTTCCCAGAGGTCCTGCGCACGCTGATTCACGGCCGCGACATCGGCGGGCGGAATCTCCTGCGCCAGGGTGATATGGGGGTGGTAGGCGAAGGGCTCGTGGAATTCCAGGGCGCCGGAGTTCATGGCGTCGTGAATGCGGAACATCTCGGGGCCGCCTTCCGCCAGTTCGAGGTAGATCACGTTGGTGACGGGAAACATGCGGACCCGGCCGAGCTTGATTTCAAAAGGCGTCCAGTTGGCGGCGCACTCGCGTACCTCTTCGCCGGCCACGGACCACTCGACAGCCAACGGCCGCGGCGGCAGCACGCTGACGTGTGCGTGCGGATTGCAGCCCGGCACCAGATCGCGGCGCAGATCGTCGAGGAACCGCCCCAACGGATCCGGTATATAAATTACGAGGGCAAAAACATTCAGACGCTGCTCTGCGGGTATCCGCGTCTGCCCCCCGTTCGAATTAGAACCCATGCTCCTTCCATACTACCCGTTTTGTAGGTTTTGTCACCCCGCCTACAGCTCCAGTACCTTTGACCTGTTAGGCTTATGGTAATGTCCCGTACTGCCGAAACAAACCCTTTACTTCAGGTAACGTTCCGAATTCCCTTCGACCAGATACGTGCCGAGCACGTGCAACCCGCCGTGGCCGAGTGGCTACGCGTGGCGCGCGAACGGCTTGACGCGCTGACCGCGGGCGCGGAGCCGAATTACGCCAATACGCTGCATGAGCTCGACGTGCTGAGTGAACCGCTGGATTGGGCGATGAGCGTGGTGGGCCATCTGGAGAGCGTGGCGACGACAACGGAATTGCGCGCGGCATACAATGCCGTGCAACCCGACGTCAGCGCTTTTCATACGGGAATCCCGCTGAATGCGGCACTCTGGAAGCGCGTGAAGGCCTATGCTGGGACGCCGGAAGCCGCCGGGTTGACGGCGGCGCGGCAGAGATTTCTGCAAAAGACGGTGGAGAGTTTCCGCCGGCACGGCGCGGATCTGGACGCGGCGGGCAAGCTGCGGCTGGAAGAGATCGACGTCGAACTGACGCAGATCACCACCAAATTCGGCGAGAACGTGCTGGACGCGACGAACGCGTTCGAGATGGTATTCACCGACGCGGCGGACCTGGCCGGCCTGCCGCCCACCGCAATGGCTACAGCGCGGCAGAGCGCGGAACGCAAGGGACTCGAGGGCTGGCGTTTCACGCTCCAGGCCCCCGATTATGAAGCAGTACTAAAGTACTTAGACCGTGCCGATATCCGCCGCAAGTTTTATGAGGCGTTCACGACTCGCGGTGCGATGCCAGCGAAAGATAATCGTCCGCTGGTGATGCGGATTCTGGAATTGCGCCGCGAGAAGGCGGCGCTGCTGGGCTTTCAGAACTTCGCGGACCTGGTGCTGGAAGAGCGCATGGCGCACAGCGGCACGCAGGCACTGAGTTTTCTGGAAGATTTGAAGACCAAGACCGAGGCTCGCTTTCACACGGAGAATCGCGAGTTGACCGACTATCGCCGTTCCCTGGAAGGCGCCGATGCGCCGGAGCTTGCGCCGTGGGACGTGAGCTACTACGCCGAGAAGCAGCGCGCCGCGCTGTACGACTTCAACGAAGAGGACCTGCGGCCCTACTTCCCGTTGGAGCGCGTGGTGTCGGGTATGTACGAGCTGGTGCACCGGCTATACGGGATCCGTGTGGAACAGGAGGAGAATGTTGCGGCGTGGGACGACGCGGTGCGGTATTACAATGTCCGCGACGAAGACGGCGTATTCCTGGGCGGCTTCTACGCCGACTGGTATCCGCGCGAGAACAAACGCGGCGGCGCGTGGATGGACAGCCTGATTACCGGCGGCCCAGGACCTGATGGATTCCGTCCGCACCTGGGTTTGATTTGCGGCAATCTCACGCCGCCGGTGAGCGGCAGGCCCGCGCTATTGACGCATCGCGACGTGGAGACCATCTTTCACGAATTCGGACACCTGCTGCATCACCTGCTGAGCCGTGTAGAGATACGCTCTCTGGCAGGGACGAATGTGCCGTGGGATTTCGTGGAACTGCCCAGCCAGATCATGGAGAACTGGTGCTGGGAACGCGAGGCGCTGGACCTGTTCGCGCGGCACTACGAGACCGGCGCGGCGATTCCCGAGGAGCTGTTTCACAAGATGAGGCGCGCACGCACTTTCCGCGCGGCGAACACGCAGATGCGGCAGTTGGGCTTCGGGTTTATCGACCTCTCGCTCCATGTGAAGTACGATGCGGCGCGCGATGGCGAACCGGTGGGGTATGCGCGGCGGATCCTGCAGGAATACAGTCCCGCGCCCCTGCCGCCGGAGCACGCAATGATCGCGGCGTTCACGCATCTGTTTTCGTCTCCGGTGGGATATGGCGCGGGTTATTACTCCTATAAGTGGGCCGAGGTGCTGGAGGCGGATGCGTTCACGCGATTCCGCGATGGCGGGATTTTCAGCCGCGAGATTGGGGCGTCCTTCCGCGGGGAGATTCTGTCCAAGGGGAATAGTGAGGATCCAGCCGAGTTGTACCGGCATTTTATGGGGCGCGACCCGGATCCCAGTGCGCTGCTGGTGCGATCGGGGTTAGCATGAAGATGTAGGACAGGCTGCGATGCCTGTCCCTACCTGGTTTGGAGATTGCGCGATGACACAGACAGGTTCAGCCAAGGTCGAGTGGAACGCCGAGAAGAAACACTGGCAAGTGGTCATTCAAGTGGGCGCGGAGGTCATCCGCCGCCAATGCACAAAGACAGAGCAGGGCGCCGGCGATGCCGAACTCCGCACCCTCGCCATCCAGACGGCGCGCGATGAAGGCTACACGCTGGACGAGGCACATGTCACCATTGTGCATTGATGCAATGGCATAAGATCGACGACCCCAACAGTCCAGAACTCGATCGCCTGGCGGAACAGTATCAGCTGCACCCTCTGCATATCGAGGACTGCCGCCACCGCAATCAGAACGCCAAGATCGAGGAAAGCCCGGGGTACATCTTCACGGTGATGAAAGGCGTGCGCCTGGATAGCGCCGGAGATCTGTTGACCGCCGACCTGGATATCTTCCTGGGGCAGGACTACGTGATCACGGTGCTGGAAGACGACTGCCCGGAGATGCAGGCGCTCATCCAGCAGGTGGAGAAGGCGTCGAGCGCCGAGACGCGCGCCGACCAGTTGTACTACCGCATCATGGACCACATGGTGGACACCTACCTGCCGGTGATGGATCACTATAACGAGATCATCGACACCCTGGAGGACCAGGCGCTGGAGGCGCCGACGCCGGAGACTCTCTCGCAGATATTCGGGACCAAGAAGAACCTCATCGTCATGCGGCGCGTGCTGGTGAATACGCGCGATGTCGCCAATCACTTACAACGGGCCGAATCGCCCTTCATTCAACGCGACATGTGGCCGTTCTTGCGCGATGTCTACGATCACGTGGCGCGTAATCTGGATACCGTGGAAATGCACCGGGACCTGCTCACGGGCGCGCTCGACGTGTATCTTTCGTCGGTGGCCAACCGGACGAATCAGGTGATGAAAGTGTTGACCGTGCTGGGCACGGTGGCGCTGCCGGCGGTGGTGGTGTCGAGCATGTACGGGATGAATATTGAGGGCCTGCCCTGGGCGAAATCGCCGCATGCGCTGTGGATTGTGATGGGGTCGATGGGACTGTTGACTGGGCTGCTCTTGTGGGCTTTGAAGAGATTTGATTGGTGGTAAACACTCGCTTACGTCGCGAATTATTGTGAGACAGGCGGCCTCCCACGCCAGGTCATCAACGCTCCCTTATGGTCGCGGCTCTGATTGGGGCTTGCAATATCAGTGCCGGCGCGGCCCTGCCGGGGGGGAGGGTTGGCAGGGACCGCGCCGCAATGATCCGCGGAGATACAGACTACCAGGTGAATCTGGCGGTGTATTGCATCGTCCGCGCGCCTTGTGCCGAATTGCGAAGGCTGATGATGCCTTCGGTGCTCGGCGTACCGATGCCCGGCTGATTGAGGACGTTGAACGCGTCCAGATTCAGGCGCAGGCGTACCCGCTCGGTGATGTTCACAGTCTTATAAACACTGGCCGAGAGGTTGGTGATCCAGGGTCCGTTGACAAACTGATTGCGCAGCGGATTGAGACCGGTGTCGTAAGCCACTAACTGGTTGGAACCGTCCTTCAATCTCACGTTGACGTTGTTCGTGTTATTGAAGTTGGCATCGATGGAGCCGTTGGCGACGGCCGGGTTGATGTTGTTGACCACGGGCGCATAGCTGGACGGGATTCCCTTCACGCACGCAGTAGCGCTGGCGATGCAGGCGCCGCTGCTGTTGGCGATAACCGTGGCGGGGAGGTAGCCGTTGTAATACATGTAGCCGGCGAAGCAGGCGCCGCCCCGGCAATCCTCGATCGGCACCTTGCCATAGACATCGAGTTTGCCGACGGGACCCCAATTGCCCGCAGGCAGCGAGAACCAGCGGCTGTTGGTGGAGCCGTAGCCGGCGATCTGCCAGCCGCCCACCAGATGGTTGACGATGGGGCTGACGTTGCCGGCGACCTTCTTGCCGCGCCCGATGGGGAGATCGTACAGGTAGTTGAAGCGGATGCGGTGCTTGGGGATGTCGCCATCGCGCGAGTAACGGTAGAAGCGCGTGCGGTCCTTGACGCTGGCGGGATAAGCGCCGGGCATGAAGCGGTCGGGCTGGTCGATGGCGTTCTGAGTGAAATCGCCGCCCTGCGAAGGGGTAGCGCCGGTGGACATGGAGTTACTCAGCACGTAAAAGAACTGGAAGGCCATCCCCTTACTAAGGCGGCGTTCGGCTTCCAACTGGATACCGGTGAAGTTAGAGTAACCGAACTTACTATAGACGCGTATGTCGCCGATCACGGTCTGGTCGTAAGCGCGGCGCGCGGTGCCCGCGTACTTACCGGTGGGCAGGGCGAGTCCGGTGGTGGCGTACCAGACATAGTTACTGACCGGGTTACGGTTGAACAGCTCCATCATCTCCAGATTGCGGCCCGCTGTGAGAACGAAACCGGCGCGCACCACGGTGTCCTTGATTACCTCGTGCTCGATGGTGAAGTTGAATTCGTGCGCCTTGGCCGTAGGCAGATCGGGATTCATGGCGGTCATTTGAATTCCGGGGTTGGGCGGCGCGATGCGGATGGCGTTGGAGGAGTTGATTCCGGTAATGACGTCGGGCGCGAAGCGCAGCAACTGGTTGGGCAGCGCATCCACGGTAAAGGCGGAGTCGTTCCAGCTCATGCGGTAGGTGCCCGTCATGGGCGGGTTGAAGCGCAGTTCGCTGAAGGTGCGCGCCGGGATCGGGAAGTAATACATGCCGTAGCCGCCGCGTATCACCAGGCTGCGTCCGCCGATATGCGGATTGTAGGCGAAGCCCAGGCGCGGTGTGAAATCGCGCTTACTAGTGCGCACAATATCGTGCGGCAGGTTGGCCTGTTCGGGAGTGATGTATTTAACCCCCGCGGCATCGAAGTTGGCGACGATCTCCTTGGTGGTGTAGCCGCTATCGATCAGTTGCTGATTGGTGACGGCGCGCACCAGGCTCTTGCTGGGGAAGTCCCAGGCAGCGATCATGCCGTTGTCGTCGAGGTATGGCCCGAGATACTGCCAGCGGAGGCCGAAGTTCAGGGTCAGGTCGCGACGGACCTTCCAGTTATCCTGCACATAAGCGGAGATATCCTTGCCCTTCATGTTGAAGTTCATGGGGCGGCGCTGCTGCACGTAGGAATCGGCGATGCCGAGGAAGAAATTGGCGCCGTTGTCGCCGGTCAGCGCCTGGGCGCCAAAGGCGGTGCCGGTGCCCGGGTTGTACAGCGCGGTGGCGTTGCTGGCGTAGGAGAGGATGGACTGTTCGGGCGCGTCGGGCAGGGTGTCCAGAATCTCCTGGCGGTAACGCCAGCCGAATTCCAACTGGTGCCCGCCGCGATTCCACGAGTAGTTCTGTTCGCCGCTCATCACCTTGGTGTACTGGCTGCGCGGGACGATGCCGTTCAGGCTGACGCCCTGGTAGCCGGCGTTATTGATGTATGGCGCGCCATTGGCTTTGAAGGGATTCGGCGTGCCGAACATGGCGGAGACATCCTGGTTCGCGCTGGGCTGATTCAAACTGTACTGCCAGTTGATGAGGGAGAACGTGAAAACGTTTTCGACGAACAGGGTGGGCGTGAAGGTGTGGGTCCAACTGCCCATGGAGGTGTGCGAGATCTCGTAATAGGTTTCGCGATTGTAGAGGTCGTCGGAGGTGATGGGGAAGCCGCCGGTGGAGAAGGCGCGGCGATTCATCTGGTCGTTGGTGCCGCGCGAGTAGCGGCCGAAGACCAGATCGCGGTCGGTGAACCGGTGGTCGCCGCGGAAGGTGTAAGTACGCTGATCGATCACGGTTGGCTGGAGCCCGGTATAGTTGCTGCCAACCAGCGGACTGAGATTATTGGTGGGCAGGGGGCTGACGCCGAACATGTACTTGGCGATCGGCGAGAGGCGCGCCATGGGCAGTTGGTTATTGATGTATGGGGTCTTGGTGTAGTTGGGGCCGGGGCCGACCGACCAGGGGTCATAGAGCACGATCTTGCGGTTCTGGCCGTCGATCAGGCCGTTGAAATCGCCCTGGCGCATGGCCTGGGTCCAGACGGCGGAAGTGGTGGTGCTGGCCTGGCGGTTGCGCATCTCTTCCCAGGCAGCGAAGAGGAAGGTGCGGTTCTTGCCGTGGTAAACGCCGGGTATGGTAACGGGGCCGCCGGCGGAAGCGCCGAATTCGTTGCGCACCAGGTGTGGGGCCTTGGTAAAGGTGTCCTGGCGCTGGCGCGCCACGCCGAAGCCGCTATTGCGGCCGGTTTCGAAGAGGGAGCCGTGGAACTCGTTGGTGCCGCTGCGCGTGATCATGATGGCGCTGGCCGGGCGGTTCAGCTTGGCGCTGGAGACGGCGGTCTCGACGCGGAATTCCTGAATGGTATCGAGGCCCGGGGGGCGCGATTGGATGGCGCCGGTGTTGCGGTCCTGCAGGTTGACGCCGTCCTGCACCAGGTCCATGGCGGAATCGCGGAGTCCGTAGACCTTGGGTTGGCTGGAGCTGCCTTCGAGGCCGGGGACCGCGATCTGGAGGAGGGTTTGAATGCTGCGGCCATTGAGCGGAAGTTGCTCGATGCGGGCGCGCTCCACAATGGTGGCGACCGTGGGGCTGGTGGTGGAAAGAAGAGGAGTGACGTCGCCGGCGACGGTGATCTGGTCGGTGGACTTGGCGACCTCGAGCGTGGCGTCGATCACGCCCCGCTGTCCGGCGGCGAGGACCGCTTTGCCCTGCCAGCGCTGCATGCCGGGAACGGCGATCGAGAGCACGTAATCGCCGGTCTGCAGAGACGGAAAGACATAGAATCCAGCGGCATTGGTTGTGGTTTGAAACTTAAGGTCGGTCGCGGTGTGGGAAAGGGTTACTGCGGCATTGGGGATGACACCCCCGGTGGAATCTGAAATTGTGCCCTGAATTTGACCGACGCCCGTCTGGGCGCACAGCATGGCGGAAAAGAGGAAAATAGCGGGTAGGACGCGTTTCAACATGGAACCACCTCTTGGAGCGGACCGAGCGGAAGACGCGCAGCCCCCCTCACCCCTCTGAATAAATTGCTGCGTCAAACTATATAAGAGTCAGGTAGAGGTGTCAACGTAAAAAGTTAGAGATAGTAAGTTCGTGGCAAAGAGTAGGGGAATACCCGGGGATTTGGTCCGGAGTGGAGAGGACAGACCGTGAGGGCCTGTCCTCCATGTATTGGGATGGTCTTACCTAGCGTGTACTTTGGCCACCGACGCTTCGGCGTTGGGACCGTGGCACGCGTCGCAGGCTTCGCCGAGGGGCGAGGTCATGGTGAGCGCGTGGGATGCCGCGGCCTTGGTGGTGTGGCAGGAGAGGCAGGCCGCGGTTGCCGGACCCTGCGTCTTCAGATAGTCGCGCGGGGTGGGCTGATCGAGCAGTCCATCGGGCAGCGGCAGATCGTAGGTGCCGGGCAGGTGGCAGCGTTCGCAACTGCGGCGATCGCCGACATAGGCCACTTCGTTGTAGTTGTTGGTGCTGTTGCCGTAACCCATGACGGTGAAATCGGTGGTCAACTCTTCGCCCGTGTGGATCTTGTGGATCATGGTCTTGA
>JBDTPR010000035.1:0-19203 GCA_039932635.1 Candidatus Solibacter sp. | reverse complement strand
GCACCGGCCCGATGAACTGGGTCACGGAGGCCTTTTGATTGTTGCCGCTGGGCGGCGTCTGCAATCCCGGGATAACCTGAGCGGCGGCCGGGAGCGCGAGTGCGAGTGTCAAAAGGAGACGAACCATAGTGCCCTTGGACGGCAGGCGCGGCAAAACGTAACGTACGCCGCGGCACGTGGCGAGATTGACCGCACACATCCAGGCGCTATCCTGGCAGTGTGATCGCGCTGCTTCGCAAAATCATGCCATTGCTGGCGCTGGCCACGGTCTGCGTCGTGCTCTACGATGGTTGGATTTTCTACGGACGCTGGCGTGCCCGCCGCGAAGGCGAGCGGCAGGAAAAACAGGCCGAAGCCGAGCACGCGCAAAAGTCCATCGATATGCTGGGCGGCGGCGGCCTGCGCATCCTCAATTTCTACGCCAGCCCGGGCGAGATCAAACGCGGCGAACGCGCTAACATTTGTTACGGCGTATACGGCGCCCTATCGGTGCGCATTGAACCGTTGACCGAAACTCTGCATCCGGCCGTGTCCCACTGTCTGCGGGTATCGCCGGCGGCCGACACGTCCTATACCCTGGTTGCCGACGATGGCAAGGGTCACTCGGCCAAACAGACCTTCGAACTCCGTGTGCACTGAGGACGGATGTTACACTGACGCGTTCGCGGAGATCGATAGGAGACGCCCCATGGTAGATAGACGAAGCTTCCTGCAAATGGCCGGCGGCACGCTTGGCGCGACGGCGTTGGGCGCATCGCTCGGAGAGGGGCGCGCGGCGGGTCGTAAGCCGAATTTCCTGGTGGTGTTGGCCGACGACATGGGCTTCTCCGACGCGCGCTGCTACGGCGGGGACGTGGACACTCCGAATCTCGACCGGCTGGCGGCCGGAGGCCTCCGTTTTACGCAAGGCTACTCCACCGCGCGTTGCGGTCCCTCGCGCAGCTGCCTGCTGACCGGCCATTATGCGCAGCAAACGGCGAGCGATATCATGACGCCTGGAAATGTACCGGACTACACCCGGTTCGTCCCCGAGTATCTGAAACCGCTGGGCTACCGCACCTACCATTCGGGCAAGTGGCACATGCGCTTTGCCACCGGCGCTGCCGGCGTGGGCTTCGACCACTCCTACACGATGCTCGACGAGTTCCGGTTCTTCACGCAGAATCGCCACGAACTCGATGGGCAGCCTCTCCCCAAGCCGGGCGAAGGCTACTACAGCACGACCGCGATCTCGGATTACGCCGTGCGTTTCCTGAAGGAGCATTCGCAGGAGCACGCGGCCGACCCCTTCTTTCTGTTCCTCGCGCCGCATGCGCCGCACTTCCCCCTGCAGGCCCCGCGCGAAGATATCGAGAAATATAAGGACCGCTTTGCCGAGGGCTGGGATGTGGCGCGCGAACGCAAGCATGCGCGCATGCGGCGCATGGGCCTGGTGAACTGTTCGCTGGCTCCGCTCGAGGCGAATATGTGGACCAAATGGAACACGCCCGACGATGAATTGATTGCCAAGGCGGGTCCGGGCGAGATCGCGCGCGCGGTGCCGTGGAACTCGTTGAATGCGGAGCAGAAGAGTTTTCAGCGCATGAAGATGGCGATTCACGCCGCCATGATTTCGCGCATGGATCTGGAAATCGGCAGGGTCCTTTCGCAGGTGAACGCGATCGGCGCGGAACGCGACACCGTGGTGCTCTTCCTTTCCGACAATGGTGCAAGTTCGGAGCAATTGATCCGCGGAGACGGGCACGATAAGTCCGCGCCGCCCGGATCGGCAATGACTCACCTGGGCTTGGGACCGGGGTGGGCGAGTTGTTCCAACGCCCCCTTCCGCCTGCACAAGAGTTGGGTGAACGAAGGCGGCATCGCGTCCCCGTTGATTGTCCACTGGCCGAATGGAATTAAGGACGCCGGTAAACTGCGCCACGACCCGTGCCATTTCGTCGATGTCCTGCCGACTGTGGTCGATCTCGCCGGCGGAAGCACGCGTGTGAGCAGCGGTCCGCCGCTGGCGGGACGGAGCATCGCGCCCGCCCTACAGAAGGATGGCGCCGCGCCGCGCGAGTTCCTGTACTTCAACCACAACAACAATCGCGCGATCCGCAGCGGCGATTGGAAGCTGATTTCCACCGGGACGGACGGCCCCTGGGAACTCTACGATCTGAGCAAGGATCGCAGTGAGCAGCACGATCTGGCCGCCGCGCAGCCCGAACGCGTCAAGAAGATGTCGGAGCTCTGGACTGCCCAGAATTCCGAATATGCCCGCGTACGGGAAGCCGCGCCGGCCACCGCCAAGCAGCGCCTGACAAATACCAACGCGTAGCAATCTCGCCTTCTTCCCGGAGGATGATCCGACGTCGTCGTAGCTGCGTATCTAAATACGGAGACTACGATTTAAGTGGCAACTGCCCGCCGGCCTGAGATATGCTAGCAACTTCGGCTGTCCGTATTTCAATGAACGACGATCTTCTGCCGCCCGCGACGTCCTCAGGCGCTGCGGCGCGGCGACAATACGAGCCCGCCTCGGGTCTCCTCGGAGAACTTGTTGCGCAAATGGCGCAGGGTAGCCAGGACGCGCTTGCCAGCCTATACGACCACACGTCGCCCATGTTGAACGGCCTTTTGCTGCGCATTCTGGAGCGTCCCGAGGACGCTGAAGAAGTCATGCTCGACGTCTACATGAAGGCCTGGAAATATGCGGCGCGCTACACGGATCAGCGCGGCAGCGTAACCGCCTGGCTGATGATCATGGCGCGCAACGCGGCTATCGACCGGATCCGTCAGAAGCGCGCGCAGCCGAAGACGTTGGCCTTCGAACCCGCCGTCACGCCCGAACCGGAAGCCGCCGACGCCTCGCCCGAACAACAGACAGCCGACGGGGAACGCCGCAGGAGAGTACAAAAGGTTTTGAAGGAATTACCACCAGAACAGAGAGAAGTCGTGGAACTGGCCTTTTTCGGAGGGCTTACCCACGCCGAACTTGCGGAGCGCTTGCGGGAACCGCTCGGCACCATCAAGAGTCGCATACGCATGGGCCTGATCCGCCTGCGCGGCCTGATCGAGGAGCCCGGCATATGAGCCATCCGAAGAATCCAGGCCCACCCACCGTGGAGCAACAGGAATTGGCTGCCATGGCCGCTCTCGATCTGGCATCGCCCACGGAAGCCGCCGCGGCCCCCAAGGCGCTGATCAAAGATCTGCGGGAAGCCGCGTGGTTATTGTCCGAGTCGATTGACCAGGTGCCGCCCGCGGCGTCGCTGAAGAGTCGCCTGCTCACGCGCGTGGCGCAGTTCGAACAACTCAGGCCGGTCGCCGACGTGAGGCGCAACGAAGAGTATTGGGTGAACTCCGGCGTGCCCGGAATCGACATCAAGCAACTCTTCAAAGAGCAGGAAACCGGGCGCTCCACTTACTTGGTGCGCATGGAGCCCGGCAAGCGCCTGCCGGCGCACTTTCACCACGATGCCGAGCAATGCCTGGTCCTCAAGGGCGACATCGCGTGGGGCGACATCGTGTACGAGGAAGGCGACTTCATCGTGATGGGGAAGGGCACTCACCACCCCGAGATTCACACCGTGAACGGGAATCTGCTGCTGCTGATTTCCGGCCACAACGAATTCGACCACGCCTAGCAGGCGGGGCGAGCTACTCCCACAGGTGGCGGTATTCGTCGGCGTCGAGTCCGAATTTGTCCATTAGCCGGGGCAGGTCCGCGCGTAGGGTTTCGGGAGTGTTGCGAACCCACGCGGCGATCACGGTTTCCACGCCCACGCGGCGCTTGTCTTCGTCGGCGGCGATCGCTTCGGCGATACCGCGCAGTTGCGTTTCCGTAGCATCCCGCACGGGATAGGGAGTCTGCCCTAGAATTGAATTCAAGAGGTCTTCTGCCGCATCATTCCAGTTCATCGTCCATCCATTCTAGCTGAGGAGCGCGGGTTACAATGGAACTTGCACCCCCGATTCTTCTTCGTACTCGCCTTTGCCCCTGCGCTCGCCTTCGCCCAATTGCCCATGCCGCAACAGCGCGACAGCGTCGTTGTCACCGGCACGTTTGAGCCCATGTCGCTGGAGGAAATTGACCGCGCCATACGCGTGCTGCCCGCGCGGACCCAGGCGGTCGTCCTCAATACGCTCTCGGACCTGTTGAAGCTGGATCCTTCGCTAGACCTGACGGAGCGCGCGCCCAACGGCATTCAGGGAGACCTTTCGATTCGCGGCGCGGGCTTCGGCAAGACGCTGGTGCTGCTGAACGGCATGCGCATCACCGACGCGCAGAGCGGCCACCACAACATGGATATTCCGGTGCCGCTGGAAGGTGTGGATCGCATCGAAGTAATGCGCGGGTCGGGGTCCACGCTGTATGGCGCGGACGCGGTCGGCGGGGTGATCAACATCATCACGGCGCCTCCGGAAGCCACCGAGTTGCGGCTGCGCACGGCGGTGGGCAGCGACGGCATCAATCAACAGCGGGCTTCGCTGGGGATCGCCGGGAAAGTCATTTCGGAACAACTCTCGTTCTCACGCGATTTTTCTACCGGCTTCCGTCCCGATCGCGATTATCGTAATCTCCAGTTCGCCTCCATTACGCGCATTGCCTCCGATATCGGCAACGGCTCGGTCAACCTGGCGTACATGGATCACCCTTTCGGCGCGGACCAGTTTTACGGTCCCTACGACTCCTGGGAAAACACCAAGACGTGGTTTGCGGGTGTCCAGCAGGCACTGGGGGCGAAGACTACGGCGTCGTTTTCCTTCCGCCGCCACAGCGACCTGTTCGTGCTCTATCGCTACCGGCCGGAAGTCTTCGCCAATCACCATGAGGATGAAAGCTACCAGGTTTCGCTGCGGCGGCGCGAAGAAATGTCGCCCACTACGACGCTGTATTACGGCGTGGAGGGGCTGCACGAATCGATCGCCAGCAATAATCTGGGAGCGCACGCGCGTAGTCGCGGCGCGGTATACGCGGCGGCCGATTTCCGGGCGCTGAAGCGCTTTTCGCTGACGCTCTCGGCGCGCGAGGAACTCTATCGTAGTTGGAGCGCGGCGTTCACACCCACCGTCGCGGCCGGCGTTTGGCTCAGTCCCATGTGGAAGCTGCGCGCATCCACCAGCCGTGCCTTCCGCGTCCCAACCTATACCGACTTGTACTATCACGATCCGGCGAATATCGGTAACCCCAATCTGCGTCCCGAGAGCGCCTGGACCTATGAAACGGGAGTCGATTGGATACCGGGTAGACGCTGGCGGGGAGACGTGGCGTTTTTCGAACGCCGCGAGCGCGATGGAATCGATTACTACCGCACGTCGCCTACCGATATCTGGCGGGCGCTGAATATTCAGAACCTGACCTTCAGGGGTTTCGAGGCCTCGCTGCGCTGGGCGCCGTCAACTACACATACCGTGGATTTCCGGTACACCGAACTGCATGGCTCGCAGGATACCGTTGCCGTCGGGTATACCAAATACACGTTCAACTACCCCAAGAAGAACGGTGTCTTCCAATGGATAATCACGCCGCGGAAGAACTTCATGCTGCGCACGCGAGTAGGCGCGATCGAGCGCGAACAGCGCAGCCCGTACGCCCTATGGGACATCTATGCGGCCATCCCCAGGGGCAAGGTCCATCCGTTTTTGCAGGTCACGAATACGGCGAACACGTCGTACCAGGCGGTCCCCGGCGTGGCGATGCCGGGCCGCACAATCGTGGGTGGAATCGAGTTAGTACTGCGAAAGCGGTAACCCTTTCCGCTTCGCCTTTGATGTAGAATTTGCAGCGGAGGTCTGTCGTGCGCCTGACATTTGCGGTCCTGCTCCTTGCATCCGGTGTTTGCGGATTGGGGGCGTCACCCGACTTGACGATCGAGATCAAAGACTACGCAGCCATGCCTGTGACGGGAGCGGTGGACGGCTCCGGCAATAGCGCGGGTCTGCTGGCGCGCATCAATTTCCTTCGCGAAGAACCCGGGGGAAACAGGAAGCGGCTCTTCGTCAACGACCTGAACGGGCCACTGTACATCCTGGACAAGGAAACCAAGAACGTGACCAGCTACCTCGATTTGAATGGGTTGCCGGGTAGGACAGGTGTCTTCCACCGGATCGCCATAGATCAACTTCTGGCGAGCGGGTTTATCAGCTTCGAATTCGATCCGGATTACGCCCACAATGGCAAGTTCTATACCATTCACCTCGAGGATCCCGCCATGCCGGGATCCAGCGTACCCGACAACAAATCCTTTCCCGGCCTGAACGCAGTGGGATACACCGTCACGCAGCCGATTCGCACTTTCGGAACCACCGAACGCGAAGCGGTCATCGTCGAATGGACCGACACCAACCTGTCGAATGCGACCTTCGAAGGCACCGCGCGGGAATTGATGCGCCTTCAATACACCGGACGCATTCACCCGATGGCCGATCTGGTTTTCAATCCGACCGCGCGCCCGGGAGACGCTGACTGGCGAGTGATGTACGTCGCGACCGGCGATGGCGGCAACGGCGAGCAGACCACCGACGTCCGCGGCAATCCGCAGCGCCTCGATATGCTGGTGGGGAAAATCCTCCGCATTATCCCCGACCTCAAAGAGCATGCCGCCGCCAGTACTGTCAGCGAGAATCGACGCTACCGCATCCCGAACGATAATCCGTTCGCGTCGAAGTCCGGCGCTCGAAAAGAAATATGGGCGTACGGCCTGCGCAATCCGCATCGCCTCACATGGGATGTCGATCCGTCGAACAAGGCAAACAATCATCTGATCGCACTCGTGATCGGTCTGCGTACCTGGGAGACGGTGGCGATCATCCACAAGGGCGCGAATTACGGCTACTCATTGCGCGAGGGGCCGCAGCAACTTAATGCGGACAATAGCCTTTCCAGCCCGCCGGAGAACGATGTAATTCCAGTCCAAATCGATGCCACCAGGACGGACGGCACCGTCCATCCGACGTATCCCGTGATTGCCTACGGTCATTCCAGGGACACAGGCGTGATCGCCATCGCGAACGGTTTTGTGTACCGTGGGAACGCGATCCCCGCGCTACGCGGCAAATTACTGTTTGGCGATATTACCTCCGGCCGCATTTGGTGGGCCGACATGAAAGAGATGCTGGCTGCCGACGATGGCGACCCGAAAACGATGGCCGAAATGCATGATGTCAAGATCGGCTGGAACGACCACGTCTACCGGGCGATGGCTCCTATCAATGAGATTGCCTACCATGCACGCGGCGGCAAGGCGGAACATCTGCCCGGCGCCGAGCGAGTTCCCGGAGGACGTTCAGACCTGCGATTGGCCATGGGCGCCGACGGTGAGCTTTACATCATGACGAAAAGCGACGGTATGGTCCGGTCCGTGGTCGGGGCCTCTCAATAACCACGCAGCCGTCTGATCACCCTTGTCTCCGCACCACGAAGTAGGGCAGCCCGGTGACCTCCGCCCCAAAGCCTGGAAACAGAGCGGCGGAATCGGGCGCCTGTCTAACTTCGAAATAATACTGCAGCGGGTAGGAAGCGTCCAGGTAAGCGCCTGGAATAGCCGCGCGGTAGGAGTTGCCTTGGGCCTGCATTTCGACGGACTGGAAACGCTCAGCCTGATTGACATGGCGATAGTGCAGCCGGACACTGGCCGCGGCCTTCCCGGTCAGCAGCGCAATTTCCAATGGCTGGCCTGGACGAAAACTCGCCGGGGCCGTGTGCTTGCAGGCGGGCGTGGTGCGGCGGGGCCGGGCCAGCGCGGCTTGAATCGCGCGATGCACATTGGGCGCGGACGGGACAGCCTTGGCCTGATCGAGTTTGGCCGCCACCAGGGCGATGTCGGCGTCGATGGCCGGTAGCCGGTCCAGCCAGTGCCCGCGGAGTTGAGGGTTTTCGCCAACCGTGAGGTCGGCGACGTAGACACCCTTGGCGCGGTTCGCAGCTTGCGCGAACGCTGCGCGTGCGGCGCGGTAGAGCTTCAGCGATTCCTCCAGCGCGGCGCGGTCGCCGCTCTGTTCGAAGATCCGGTAAAGCACGCCGCTGCGGAATTTCGATGCGAAGAAACGGCCGATGTCGGCCTGCAAGGCCACATCGATGGCGAGGCGGCGGTATTCCGGACGGTCTCGGTGCGTCGCCTGCTTCTCGGCTTGTGCCAGCCCGCCAGAGGCTGCGGCGGCCCAGTCTTCCAGCCAGACGGCCGCTTCGACCGGCGAGTATTTTCCGGTGTGCTCGCCTTTGAGCAACTGGTCGGCAAAGTCGTTGATCGGCGAGAATAACTGCGGGTCGAGCGGGCTGACGTTGCCGAACACCCTGGGCGTGGGAGTGTCCGTATAAGGACGCGAATGTTCGCCATCCACCATCGATTGGTTCAGGTACACTTCCGGCCAGTAAGTGTTGTTGCCGGCCGAAGCTCCGTGAACCGTGGTGATCGCCGGAAGAATACGGCTGGCGTTGGAAAGGGCCGTCTCTGTGGCCGCGGCCCCGGCGCCAAACTGCGTGCGCAGATAGCGCCGCCAAACCTCGGGCTCGCACTCCGGGTTATACAGAATGCGGCCCCAGATGCGATGCGAGTAGGCATACTTTTCCCAATCCCAGCGCGGCTTGAGAGCGGGTTCGGCATACCCGGCCCGGTCGCCGGCGAGACCGGATCCGCGACGTCCTTTGAAGGACAAGGGCTCCATGATCTCGACTCCGTCGGAGCCGCAGAAACTGAAATTGCGCGAGTGAGACGCGGCCGTTACCGGATCGCCCCAGAGCAGTAGCCGCTGCGTGCCCGGCCAAATCCGGTGCACCACTTTCCAGCGGCGATCCTCCTTTAAGAGATCGCCATAACCATACCGGAGAAAGCTGCGTTCGCCCGCGCTGAGGCGCATCAGGCCAGTGGCTTGCCGGTCCGTGCGCGGCACTTCGAGCGACCGTATATCCGCCTGGTGATAGGGCAGGCCCATATGCTCCGCCCAATATTTGGGAGAAATGGTGATCGGCAGGCCGGTGTTGAGCGCCACCTCCTGCATGTTCTCGTCCATGCCCTTGGCGTGCATGTCGATCTCGACTTTGCGGCCGCAGGTCGCCACCCCGTCGAAAACCGTCTTCCAGAAATCGTAACTGCCCTCGTCCACGCCGCTTTCGCCGTGAATGCGGAAGGTGATTCCACTGATCGCCGGACACGCCTGTAAGAGCAGGCGCACGGCGTCGCGGCAATACGGTCCATGGTTCTGTTTGTTCAGGCCTTCAATGGTGTAATTGGGACTCGGGCTGTTGATCCACTCGTAGGCGTGCATCCAAAGTCCTAATTGGAACTGCATGCCGCGCAGCACCGTCTGCTCACTGATGAATTTCAGCATGGCGAGATTGCTGTCGCGCTCCGCGGCGGGGAGTTGCGGCGAGCGCACGCTGTACCCCGGCACGTTGAGCAGGAACGGGTACGCGAAGAGGAAATACGCGTCCGTGACCTGGCGAACGAAATCGTAGCCGATGCCCATCGCGAGGTTGAAGCGGTTGAAGCGCTGTTCGGCCAACATGGTCAGATAGCGCGGCCACATTTCCCGATCGTTGTACCAGGGCTTATCCTCCACATCTGTGCAGAACAACCTGGTGAGGCTGCGGACGCGATTGGCTGGCTGTTCGGCCAGAGGCTTGGCCGCCGCTAATGCGGCTACCGGATCGGCAGAGGTCCGCACCAGATCGGCGAGTTCGAGCACGGCGTAGACGAGCCCTCTTTCGTCATGGCCGCAAGCCAGCAGCGCCGGCATCGAACCCTGCTTGAAAGGCGCGAACCCGAGCGCCTCCGGAGCTGCGGCGATGCGAAGCGATGACGTTTTGAGATAGCCGCGCGAGGTCGCGGCCTCGTGCCCGGCCGCGACCACACAGAAGTCGCCCTTGGCTTGCTCCGGACGGTCGACGAAATTCACCCGGATGCCTCGGGACGTGAGGGCGCCTTCCAGTTCCTTCAACGCCCATCGGGGCGGGACCGCGCCCGCCACCGGATCGGCCGGGTCGCTTGCCAGTGCGACGTCCCGCTGCGCGGCGAGCGCCACTGCGCTCAGTGCCGGCAAAGCGCCAGACGTCTTTAAGAACTGGCGGCGGTTGTAACTATCGTTTCCCATTTGAGGACGGACCGTTCCATTAGATGACTCAGGTCGATAAAGACCCCGCTGCAATCATAACGGTTTGGCCGGTTCAATGGGTTTCGCGGGCTGTCGAGCTCCCCTGCGGAAAAATCGAGCAGGGCGCCGGGTACCACTCTTGTTGTCAGCGCCGTCCGTAATCGGTGAAAACGTAATCCCGGCTCTTCGCTGCCGTGTGGCAAGCGAATCCGCACCGGGCGTCGTTCCCCTGCGGCGGCGTGCCGGCCATAGTGCCAGGGGTGAACGTATCCGTCGCGTCGTTGTAATCGAAAACGCCATAGCCCCATCCGCCGCTGTCCGCGAACCTCTTGCTGTCTTTGACCATGAGGTCCACGTTCACCAGCTTTCCTGGCCCGGTCGCAGTTGGGAAGAACTGGTTCGGTTTCGGGGCCCAATGGATCTTCGCCATCTTGGCGCCGTCCGGAACAGGCTTCCCGTTGGCGGGAAAACCGGCCTGGTAGGCTGCCATCATCGCGGGATTGCCGACGATGACAGCGACCACCTTTTCACCCCGGCTCATGGATATGACCGGCCATGCTTCGTATCCCCTGAACTCAGAGAACGCCAGTCCGCCCGGAACTTTCACAGTGTACTTGTCTCCGGCAGCCAGCGCCGCCACAGAAATGAGCACCACCCCGAAGAGTGTCTTTATTCGAACGCTTTTACTTACCATGTCGATCTCCTACACTGAACTTATTCCGAATCACAGAGAGGACATACCAAACTGTTATTCATTGACTAGCTAGGATTGTGCCTTAAAAGGTTATGACATCCAACATGATATGCGGTAATTTTTCGGATAGTGCCTTAGCGGGTGCAGTTGCATACCTCAGGCGAGGTATTTCCCTGACCCGTGGGTTAGCTGAAATCTTATTTCTGTGTCCCGCGGTCGATTGAGGTGCAGGTGGTGGATGCGTCGCCGAAGTCTACCTGTCCGGTCAGCACCAGGGCGGTCACGGAATGGGGCGGGAATTCGTAGGTCACGCACGAACCGGTAGCAGTCGGGTTGGTCGACAGCACCCAGGTTTCGCCGGGGCCGCCCTGACCAAATCGCCCGTCCGGATCTGCCGCTGCCTGGCTGACGAAACCCTGAGGCAGATCGGTGCCGCTGTTGGCATCGACAGCCGTTCCGTTGAGCGTCCAGGCTGTGGCGCCGGTGCTTGAGAAACCCCGCAGCGCAATGGTCGCCGTGATGGACCGGTCGAAGTGTTTATTGGTGACTAGTAGCGAGACCGAACTGCGATCTTCGTTCGTGGTCGAGATCATGTCCAGGTACGGTACTTTTTGTACAGCCGGGACGCCGAGTACCGCACGGCTATCGTAAGAAGAGACGCCTACCGTGGTATCAACCAGCAGCGGCAGCGAATGCCGGCCGTAAAGTTGAAACGCATAGTAGGCCGGCTTCGGGGTCCAGACGCCATTGCGCGGGCCGAGCCATCCGAAGACCACCGTGTCCACCATCTTGAAGGCCGAAGCCTGCTGAATCCTCGGGTTGCGCAGCAGTACGTTGAACACGCTGGAGACGTACAGCGCGGAGCCGATCGTCTTCACATGGTCTACCAGCCGGCTATAGGAGCCGGTATCGAATAGAGGCCCCCATTCGGTGGCCGCGATCGAAATTTTCGAAGCATTCGCGCCCGCCAACTGGTCCGCTCTGGCGCCCAAGCCATTCATCAGATCGGTCAACACGACGGGATAGGCGAGCATGCCCGCGTAAATGGTCCGCACGTCCAAGCCGACGTCCCCGCCGCCTAATGGCGCGAGGCCAATGGGCGAGAAACCGTTGTGCACCGAAAGGAAATCGAGTTGGTCGCTGGCCTTGCTCAGAATTGCATCGGTCCAACACCCGCCATCGTCTGCCCGGGCGCAGCCACGAAAGGGGTAATGGAACTCGGTATCGGCGCCTACTTTGATGGTGGGATCTACCGCCTTCATCGCCGCGGCATAGGTGTTGAAGACTTGCGCATACTCAAGCGGCGACATCACCCTTGGGCTTCCGTCCGCATTCGCCAGGCGGAGATAGAATTCATTCCCTACCTCCCAGTACTTCACGTAGCGCGTCCCGTTATTGACATACTTGACCCAGGCCGCCGCCTCTTCCGGAGTGCCGGTGTTGGCATTGACCGTAATCATCATGTCGCTCGCGCCGGTGAGCGCGGTAAACTGAAGCGCTTCGTCCGTCCCGAACCCGTTGAGGGAAGTGCCCTGGCCAGGCTCGGTGACTGAGGTCGGGCGTGTCTCCTGGGGTCCAATGCCGTTCTGCCAGTGATAGTGATTAGCGAAGACACCGCCTGGGAATCGCCACATCGCGACACCCAGATCCGAGCCCAGGTTGATCAGACTGGAGTTCATCTCGCCGCGGAAGGGGTCCCATATCGTCTGTCCATCGAAGACCCATTCCAGATTCATGCCGAAGAGCGTCTTTGGAATCTCACGCACCACTCGTGTGGTATCCACCGTGACTGAAGCCGACAGCGAAGGGCCCGGATCGGGTTGGCCGATCTGAATCGAGCGCCCCATTTGAGCGCTGACCACCAGATCATCGAAATACGCCGCGCCCGCGGTCCCTTTCACCGAGCACATGAACATCAGCGTGGTTAGTTCCGTATCCGGCACGTCCATGATGTCCTGCCAGTAGACTGCCTGGGTGGACGTGGTAGAAAGCTCGCGGTAAGTCAGGTTCCCGGACTTGTCCGCCGCCAGAACCCTGATGTACGCGGTGGCTCCGCCCTCGGCGCGCATCCAGCCCCCGTAGAAAAGCGGTGCGCCGCGGTATTTTTTGAGATCCAGGTTCTGAATCACGGCGTAGTCGAACGGCGGCCAGATCGTCTCATTCGTGCTGTTGGGCTGTAGCTTGAGGCTCCAGCTGCCGGCGTTCTTCCAGCTTTGGGAGCGAGTCGCGATCCCCTGGCCACCGCTTCCGTTGCGGTAAGTCCATTGATTCTTGGAGAAGGGAATTTCGAAACCCTGGTTGACCAGAAGGTTCCCCACGGGGGCGACGCCGAAAGAGGGAGACACGGAGGCTAGCGCCAAAATCAGCGCAAGAGATGGGAAAACGGGCCGCATATGGGGGAAATCCGTGACTTTGTCGAGTATATCATGGGCTCCGCTGTCACTCCGCCGTGACGCGCCCAGTACTCCGTTGCCGTACCACCTCATGATACAGAGCTTCGTATCGCGGACCGACCGCCTGCCAGCCGTGCCGCTCCGCCCTGCGACGGCAATTCCGCGGAGTCTCGGGCCGGCGGCTGAGTTCCAGGGCTTCCGTCAGCGCTGTCACCAAGCCCGCCAGATTGCTGGGTTCCGCGTCCTCGGGCGGACCGGGCTCGAAGGCCCTGCCGATTTCCGGTTCGATCAGCTCGTGGAAGCCCGGCATGTCCGTGGTGGAGACGATGGGCGTGCCGGTGGCGAGCGCTTCCACCAGCGCGAGCGAGGACGCCTCCCACAGCGAAGGCACGGCGAGCACTGAAGCGGAGCCGAAGACGCCGGGGAGGTCGGTCAGGTCCCCGGCACCGAGAAAATCCACGTCGGCGCGCCAGCGCGCATCCACCAGCCCGAGCAGTTCGCTTTGCAGAGGAGGCGTGAGCTGACTGGAAATCTTGAGCCGGGCATTGGGCGCCTCCGTCCTGATGGCGTTGAAGGCTCGCATCAGCAGACGGCCGCCCTTGCGCCGGTCTTCGAGAGCGGAAGCGCAGAGAATCACAGGGTGTCGCGGATCGCGTGTTTCGCTCAGGGAGAAGCGTTCCAAATCGACTGGCACCGGCAACAGGGCGCATTTCCTGCCGAAGCGCTCTTCAAAATATTTCTGTTGGGCCAGCCCGACGGTCAGAAGTTGATCCGCCCCGAGGATGGCTTTGCGCAGCAGCGTGCCGCCGGAGGAAACTTCGCGCCGGTACGAGACAGCCGGAGGTATGCTCGCCAGGTGCAGCAGCACGGCGCCCCCGTGGAACCGGGAGACTGCGTTGGCAGCCAGTGCGTCTGTGAAATTGAAGCAGTGAATCAGATCGAAGCGCTCACGCAGGGTCGCGAACAGCGTGGTCAACGGAAAAATGTGATAGTCGTGAAGACCCATTCGGGCCAGCCAGGGCGAAGACAAGCTGCGATGGTAGACCGTCTCGAAGTGCTGGTGGCGCACCACTTCCCGCGCACCGGGCTTACTGCAAATCACTTTTACGGTGTGGCCTCGCTGTCCCAGGAACGCCGCGAACTCATTGATGAACCGTTCGGTGCCTCTCCGCACGTAGGGCCAATTGGTGGGATGCACCAGGGCTACCCGAAGGTGTGCGCCGGGCATGCCCTCAGAGAAGGCTTCCGCCATTTTGGGAGTTTCGCTGGTCACGGGAGGTTCAGGTCCCCATGTATCGCAATGGTCACCGTGTTCGAACTGCGACCACCAATTTTGATCATGACGGGCACGGCATCGCCATCCTGCGCACCAGCCGGCACCAGCGCATTCAAAACATACACGCCCACCAGTCCCGGGGCGAGAGCGTTAAAAGTGATTTGGGCGGGCTGACCGCCGATGCTCACCAAGGGTACGGCGAGCGTGGGTGCAAATGGATCGCTGGGCGATGGCACGCCGCTGGCAGGCGGATTGGCCACTGTGCCTAATCCCGAACAGAAGATGGCAATCTGCTCGCCGGGCGATGCGGGCCGTGCTCCCGCGAAGGTTCCGATAGGTTGAACCGGCGTCTCATTCTGATTCGCGATGGTCACGTAACCCGGACCGCTGCCGGTCTGGTTCAAGGTGAAAATGCCGGGGCTGTATTCACCCAGGGGAATACTCTGCCCGGGTCCGATGACGTCGCCCACCCGGACTTGGACAATCGCGGCGGCCTGCCCGACCAACTCCCACGGAATTTGAAAACTGATGCTGGTCGGGGAAACGTACGTCAGCGGTGCGTCGATGAACCCTACGCGCACCGACGTTCCAGCCAGCACCTTCGGTAAGGGATACGCATTTGTGGCCGCGGTGGCGAGCGCAAGGTTGATGCCCGTAAGTGTCGCGATGGAGCCTGGAGACAACGGCGAAACCTGATACGACGCAGCATCGACGATCCCGTAGGCTTGGATCATCGGGACCGGTGCAACCGTGAAGGGCAGCGTATTAGAGACTCCACCGCCGGGGCTGGGATTGCGAGCGGTGATCAGGGATAACGATGGCGCCGCGAGATCGGCAGCCGAAATGATTGCGGTCAACTGAGTGGAACTCACGAAGGTGGTGGGCCGTTCGGAGCCGTTCCAGTTGACGGTTGCCCCCTGGACAAAGCCAGATCCCTGGACCGTGACCGTCAAGTCTTCCGACGAGACCGCCGGAGTCAAGGTGGATTGATTCGGCGACACACTGGCCAGTCCTGGCGCCACGTTAAAGCCGTCCGCGAGGGGGATGGGCAATTCCCAAACGCCGCGGCCATGAGTCGCCGCGCGCAACGTACGGCTCGCACGATGGAGCGTCAGTCCGCGGACAACCACGTTGGGCAGACCACTGCCGAGAGCGCTCCAGTGCGCCCCGGAATCGGCGCTTAGGAACACGCCCGCATCGGTGGCCGCATACCAGACGCCGGGGATATCGGTATCGATCGCCAGATCGTTCACCGGGATGTTGGGAAGGTTGCCGCTGACATCTTTCCAGTTGGATCCGCCGTCGCTGGTCTGAAAGAGGTGTCCGGGCAGGCCGGTGGCATCGCCGGTATTTTCGGCGAAGCCGGCGACCGCGAGGTACGCCAGCGAGGCGTTGGAAGCATCGACGACAATCCGTCGTATGGCCCGCTTCGGCAAGCCCTTGGTCCGCTCGGTCCAGGTGGCCGCGTTCTCGGTGGCCGCAGGGGTGACATACAGCAGCCCGTCGCTGGTTCCCGCGTAGGCGATGCTGGGGTCGGAAGGCGAAACACCGATCGCGGTGACGGTGGCGTTGCCGCCGAGCGCCGGGGAGATGGCCGCCCAGGTCCCGCCGCCATCGTCGCTGCGGTAGACGCGAAATGTTCCGAAGTAAAGGCGCTCCGGATGGGTGACATCGTTGACCAGCGGCGGCGTGGAATCGGTGCGGTCATTGCGGTCGATTCCGGCGACCCCGGGCGACCATGTGTTTCCCGTGTTGCTGGATGAGTAGAGCGCCTGCTGACTGCACGACGCGTAGACCATCGACGGTCTGGATTGATTGACGATGGATGCGCCGCCATCCAGACAGTTGACGGTCAGCCAATTCGTGGTTCCATCAAAGCGCTGTATGCCATTCTTCTGCACACCGCCGAACATCAGATTGGGGTTCGAAGGATGGATGGAGACGCGTGTCGTAAACTCCGCGATGGCCAGCGTCTGGTTGAGATTCGTCCACGCGAAGGCCGCGTCGCTGCGCAGTGGTGCCCCATTGACACCGCCATCGTTGCCGGTATAAATGGCGGTTGAGTTCGACGGAATTGCAAGGGCGTGTTGATTCGGGGGAGGGAAGACGGTCGAAGTTCCCCGCGTGAGGTCCTGCCAGGTTTGCCCCCCGTCGGTGGAGCGGCGAAGTTGCACACCGCCGAGGAATACGGTGCCCGAGTCCCCGGGGTCCACCGCGATTACGCTATCGTAGCCGCACGTGGTGGAACAGTAGTCGGAGGTGCCGGGCAGCAGTTGCCAGGTGGCGCCACTGTCGGCGCTCCTGAAAACGCCGAGCGTTCCGCCCGGGCTGCCGGGACTCAAATCGGCAAATGCCGCATAGAGAATCGTGGGGTCGGAAGGAGCCAGGGCGAAATCCACACGGCCGATGTTCGCCGGAATGTCCGCGCGATCATCGCCAATCGCCACTCGCTGCCACGTCAGGCCGGTATCCACGGACCGGTACAGTCCGCCGCCGTATAGCCCGGCATACGCGACGTTGGTGTTCACGGGGTCGAACGCCACCGCGGTCGCGTGACCCCTATTCAGAACGGACTGCCATGTGGCTCCGCCATCCGCCGAGCGGTATACTCCCGGGATTCCGTTGGCGCCGAGAAAAAACGCCGCGGCCAGAAGGACCTGCGGGTTGTTGGCGTTCACCGAGATTCCAGCGATACGGGCTCCCCTGCCCAGACTATCGACAAACGGGCCGGTGATGCGCTGCCAGGTTTGCCCCGCGTCCCGCGACTTTAGGATTCCGCCGCCGGGGTAGCAATCCTGGCAGGCGTTAATCTCTCCCGTACCGACATAGATGGTGTCGGGATTGACCGGATCGATGGCAATCGCGCCGGCAGAAAGCGAAGCCTGGGAATCCGTCAAGGGATTCCAGGTGGCTCCCCCGTCGGTGGACTTCCAAACGCCACCCCCACCCGAACCCGCGTAGACCGTGAGCGCGTCGCGTGGATCCACGGCGAGCGCAATCACGCGGCCGGAGGTCGCATTGGAGTTTGAGGGGATGGGCTGCGGTCCGCGGAAGATCCATGCTGCTCCCGCAAAGGGAGCAGGCTGTTGCCACGCAGGGAGGAGGGCCGGTACCGAGCACAAAATCGCGACCAGAAGCGAAAGACCGGGGACTGGGTTCAGGGCCGAAAACCTTACAACAGGAATCATCTCTGGTGCGAACTCCGTGGGTGCCGGTTGGGATGGGATCCTGACCGGAAATAAGACTGTCCCAAAGAATTCAAGAATACCACTATCGCTGATAAGGGTCGGGCCCGAGGAGTCGCGATTTGATGAACCGATCGGGCCGGCGGGTTTCATCGTCCGGCCCGATCGACACTTCGCATCTACTGCGGTGAGGGCATTTGGAAAGAGAACGTCTTGGAGCCAACCGTCAGGACCGCGGCGGCAGTGGCAGGCATGCGAGGCACGCCGGATGGGTAGACGAAGTCCAGGCGATTCACAAACATGCCGGGGGCCAGGCCGCAATACGACACCTTGGCGGTGAGGCCAGCGATCTTGAGTTGGCAGGTTGCCTGTAGCGGGTCGCCGATAGCAAGCGCCGGATAGCCGTTCTGGAGAGGTATCGTCACTGCGCCGAATCCGTCGCCGAATACCGTGCAGGTCGTACCTGCCTTGGGCGCTCCCGAGCCGCACCAGGTGGTCGGGACGCCGTTCTGCAGAAACAAACTCGGCGTTATCGCAGTGGTGGAGATCGTCTCGGCATTACTCTCGTGGCCGCCGCGGAACACCTGAACGCCGACCGGTTTGTCCTTGGTGACATCCCAGGGGACCTGCGCCAGGATCAGGGTAGGAGATACAGAGACCAGGAAAGCCGGCTTCTTGTCCAACATAACACTGGTACCATTGAAACTCGTCGGCAGATGGGTAGTCAGGAGGTTTGTGCTGGTGGCTTCCGAAAATCCCGTGCCGGATAGTGCAACCACGCTCCCGGGGGCGACGAGGCTCGTGAAGGTTGACGAGTTGAGCACCTGGCCCGGATTAATTACCGGCACATTAGCGTCGCGATAATAACGTACGTAGTCTACCAGCATCGATTGCGGAAAGACCGTCGTGGCGTCGGGATTACCGGACCACTTTCCGCCGACCGCCACGTTGAGAAGCAGAAAAAAAGGCTGGTTGAAAACCCAGGAGGCGCCCGCCGGCAGGGACGCGGGCGTCATCGTGGCATAGGTTACGGAGTCCACCTGAAACTGGACGCTATTGGGCGACCACACCATGCCGAATATGTGAAAATCGGATGAGAAATTCCCGGACGGGAGTGTATTCGAAACGCCGATACCGTTCTGATAACCCGGTCCGTGAATTGTGGAATGGATCATGCCCGGCTGGTCGCCCAGGTTTTCCATGATATCCACTTCGCCGCATTCCGGCCAACCCACCTTAGAGATAGTGTTACCCAACATCCAGAAACTCGGCCAAATTCCCTTTCCGGCCGGTAACTTGATTCGGGCCTCCACCCTTCCGTAACTGGCTGACATGGAATTCTGCGTGGTCAAGCGTCCGGAAGTATAACCTACTCCTGGAGTATACATGGCACGAATCACCAGGTTGCCGGCGCCATCCTGGTACACGTTGCTGGTGGAACTGGTATAGGTTTCGAGTTCCTGATTGCCCCACCCGCCGGCTCCGGTATTGAAAGCCCAGTTCTGCGAGGAAGGTGAAGTGTTAACCGAGCCGTTAAACTCGTCGCTCCAAACGAGATTCGTCACGCCATTAGCGGCAGGAACT
>JBDTPR010000034.1:0-19510 GCA_039932635.1 Candidatus Solibacter sp. | reverse complement strand
CGTCCAAAAGCTTCGCCTCGACGACCACCCCGACCTCGTCGTCATTCAGGTCTACATCACCAGCGCTCGCCGCGCCTACCAGATCGCCGACTCATACCGCGCCCGCGGCACCTTCGTCTGCCTCGGCGGCCTCCACGTCACGTCGCTCCCGCACGAAGCCGCCGCCCACGCCGACGCCATCTTCACCGGTCCCGGCGAGGACACCTGGCCCCGTTTCCTCTGCGATTACGCCGCCGGCGTCCCCGCGCGCCGCTACGATTCCACCGTGCGTACGCTCGAAGGCCTGCCGCCCGTGCGCCGCGACCTGATCGCGCGACGCCTCTATCTCGTCCCCAATTCCATCGTTGTCACGCGAGGCTGTCCGCATGTCTGCGACTTCTGCTACAAGGAAGCGTTCTTCCAGGGCGGCCGCGGCTTCTACACCCAAACCGTGGACGACGCGCTCGCCGAAATCGACCGCCTGCCCGGCCGCCATCTCTACTTCCTCGACGACCATCTCCTCGGCGACCGTCGCTTCGCCGCCGCGCTCTTCCACGGCATGAAGGGAATGGGACGTCTATGGCAAGCCGCCGGCACGGTCAACTCGTTGCTTGAATCGCGCGTCGAACCCGCGCTGCTCGAAAAGGCTGCCGCCAGCGGCTTGCGCAGTCTCTTCGTCGGCTTCGAGAGCACCAATCAGGAGGCCCTGCGCTCGCAGCGTAAATTCCAGAACATGCACCGCGATTACTCCGAAGCCATTCGGCGCCTGCATGGTCTCGGAGTCATGGTCAACGCCAGCTTCGTTTTTGGCATGGACGAAGACGGCCCCGATGTCTTCGAGCGCACCGTGGAATGGGCCATCGAGCAGGGTGTGGAGACCGCCACCTTCCACATCCTGACGCCCTACCCCGGAACCCCGCTCTATCAACGCATGGCCGATCAGGGCCGCCTGCTCCACTCCAACTGGGATCTCTACGATACCCGCCACACCGTTTTCCAACCCGCCCGTATGTCGCCCGAGCAACTCGAAGAGGGATACTGGCGCGCCTACCGCGATTTCTACCGCTGGGGCGCCATCGTGCGCGGCGCGCTTACCCACCACACCTGGGAAGACCGCGCGCGCCACTTCGCCTATGCCACGGGCTGGAAGAAATTCGAGCCGCTGTGGAACTTTGTCATCCGCGCGCGCCGCGTTGCCGCCATGCGCCCCACGCTCGAAACCATCCTGCGCGGAACCGGCAAACGTGCCGCCATCCCAAGCCCGTCCCCCGTTCCCTCCGCGGACATGGTGCAGATCGAGTCCGCCAGTCGAGTATCATCAATGGCACCATGACCGCAAGGCCATCGCTCGCACCCGTGGACGCCACAGAGCGGTACGCAGTGCTCGATCTGCTCCGCGGCTTCGCGCTCTTCGGCGTGCTGCTGATCAACCTGCTCTACTTCTTCCGCGTGTCGCTGTTCGCCCACATGGTGCAGTTCCATTCCCACAACGGGTGGGCCAATCACGCAATCGACGTGCTTGCCGTGCGGCTGGTGGAGTTCAAGTCCTTCGACCTTTTCGCGTTCACTTTCGGCATCGGCGTCGCCGTGCAATGGGAGCGCGCGAAGATCCGCGATGCCCGCGTCGAAGCGTTCCTCGCGCGCCGCTTCCTGATTCTGCTCGCCTTCGGCGCCGTCCACATGCTCCTCATCTCCAACGTCGATATCCTCATGCTCTACGCGTTGTGCGGACTCTGCCTGATCCCGCTTCTCCGCCTCCCCATGGCCGCCCTGGCGCTCGCGGGCGTCGCAGCGATTCTCCTGCCCTCGGTATTTTCCGCGTTCCACGGCTTACCCGCCGAAGCCATTCTCCGTGCGCATGCAGAGGACGCCACGCGGATCTACGCCCAGGGCGTCTTCGCCGCCATTCTGGAATTCCGGTGGCGCGAAACGCAGGATTTCATCTTGCCGCTCCTCATCGGCATCGCGCAGAGGACGTTTGGCCTGATGCTGCTCGGCGCCGCCGCATGGCGCGCCGGAGTGATCCGCGAACCGGAGCGTTACCGCACCGCGCTCCTGGTCCTCGGCATCCTCGCGGGGCTAATTGGCGTCGCCATGGGCTACGATCTTCCCCTTGCGCTCGCCTATGCCTGCGTCATCCTGATGTGGCAACGGTCCGCGCGCGCCGGCGCCATCGTCGCGCCCTTCGCCGCCGCGGGCCGTATGGCGTTCACCAATTACCTGACGCAGTCCCTGATTCTCGCGCTCCTCTTCTACGGCTATGGCTTCGGCCTGTTCGGCCAACTCGATCCGGCGGCAGGGCTGCTCATCACCCTGGCGCTATACGCGGCGCAACTCTGGTTCAGCACTTGGTGGCTTCGCCGCTATCGCTTCGGTCCCTTAGAATGGCTCTGGCGTTCGCTAGCCTATGGCGGCCGTCAGCCCATGTAGCGCGCGCCAACGTACCATTTCTTGAACAAACTATTTTCTTTTCCATTCCTTTCAACAGTTTGAAATCTTCCCACCCCTGGAACCGCCCTTCGTAGGGGTAGTTTTGGGTTGAAGAGTGACATTAAGCAAGCGTCGCTCAGACAGCGAAGATGCCGACAGAACCGATTATTATCATCGTTAACGGATCGTGGATCTAAACTGCACCTGATGTAACCCCACCGCGCTACCCACAAGCGCGCTCCTAAAATACTCCCTTTTGAGGGAGGCCTATTCTTAGGTAAATGCTGGTACTATTCTTTGGGGGTATTCCTCACACTGTGAGTACCCCCAAAGGAAGACCGGGCGTATTTCCCCGACATTTTTGGCTGGGAGCCAGAGCCCTGTGAAAACGGCTTGGGTTCTGGCTTGTTGCCTGCTCGTATTTCCGCTCATCGGCACGGTGTCAAAATCCGGACCGAAGGCCAGGACGCAGTCTCCTGCCAACGAAGATGCTGACGCTCGCCGCACCGGCGCCGAGCAGTTGACCCGCGAAGCCTCCGCCCATTTTCAGGCCGGCCGCTACCAGGATGCCCTGCGGAAATTCCAGGCGGCCCGCGCCGTGGCGCTCGTCAACAACTTGCCCTGTACCGCGGCCCGCGCCCTGGGCAACATCGGCGCAGCGCAGTTCGCCCTCCACCAGTACCGCCCAGCCCTACAGACCTTCCTCGACGCCCGCCGCCAGGCCGATGCCGCCGGCGATCACAGCGCTGCCGCCATGTTCGGCGTCAATACCGCATCCCTCTATTCCGAATTGGGCGACTTGGACGCCGCCGCCGAGTGGATCCAGGGCACCCTGATGCAACGCCTGGACCAGCGCGACCGCCGTAACCTGCCCCGGATCCTGATCCAGCTCGCCACCCTCCGCGCCCGCCAGGACCGCATGGATGAAGCCCGCTCCCTCTTCCAGCAAGGCATCCACGCTGCCGCCGCCGCCGCCGACCTGGCGCTCTATGCCAATGGCTGGAACCGCCTCGGCGAGGAGTACCTCAAGCGCGGCGAACTGGCCCTCGCTGAGCCGCCGCTGCTCGAAGCCTATCGCATTCGCAAGCTCAATCACCTGGCGCTCGACGTCTCCTATCGCAGCCTCGGACGTCTCCGCCTGGAGCAGGGCGACCTGACCTCCGCCTCCGCGCTGCTCGGCCACGCCGTCGAACTCTCCGCGCAGCCCACCGGCTCGATCCCCACCTGGGATACCTATCATTACCGCGGCCGCGTCCGATTGGCGCAGGGCCGCCTACCCGAAGCCCTCGCCGATTTGCGGATTGCCGTCCAATTAGCCCGTGACTGGCGTTGGAACATGCCGCCCGACGACGCCGCCCGCATGGGCATCGAAAGCTGGCTGGAACTGGTCCACGCGGCCCTCGTCGAGGCCGGCAACCGCCTGTACCTGCAGACCCACGACCCCGCACTGATCCGCGAGACTTTCGAAGCCGCCGAAGAGAATCGCGCCATCAGTCTGCGCGCCGTGGCCTCGCGAGGCCGTACGCCCGATGCCGCCGCATTGCCGCCGGCCTATTGGGAGATGCTTGCGCAACTGCAGCGCGCCGAGGTGCAGGCGCTCCGCTCCGCCGATCCCCGGGCGCAGGACTCGGTAGCCACCGTGCGCGCCGAGTTGGTTCGCATGGAACTGGCGCTCGGTCCCGCCGCCGCCCCCCCGCTCACCGCGGTCCTGAAGCGCACCCGGAGCGCGCTCGATGAACGTACCGCGCTGTTGAGTTTCCAGCTCGGCGACAACATCTCCTGGCTCTGGGCGTTGGATCGCGACGGGGTGGCGCTCTACGCGCTGCCCCCGCGTGCGCAGGTAGAAGCCGAGGCGCGGGACGCCGCGCACGCGATCCGCGAAAACCTGGACGGCGGCCCCGGGCCGGGGCAACTCTGGCGAACTCTCTTCGGAGCCATGGCGCCGCGTTTCCACGCCAGGGAGCGCTGGCTGATCTCGCTCGACCGCGGCTCCACCCTCACCTCCTCGCAGAGCCGCTTCACCGCCGGCGGACTCCCTTTCGAGGCTCCCCTTGCCGCCCTACGCGATTCCAGCCGCCAACCCGTGGCCTATCTCGCCGAGCGCCACGTAATCGAAATGATTCCGGGGGCCGGCTACTGGCTGGAGGCCATGGAACGCCCGCGCGCGGCGTACGCTCCCCTCTTCGTCGGCGTCGGCGACGCGATCTACAATATGGCCGATCCCAGGCTGGCACGCCCTGCATCGCCTGCCAGGAAGACCCAACCTCTTGTGCTACCCCGCCTGGTCGGCAGCGCCGCCGAAATCGACGCCTGTGCGCGCGCCTGGCAGGGGGAACGCGTGTTGCTCAAGGGGGCCGATGCCTCGCGCCAGGCCCTGGTGGCTCAACTCGGCCGCAATCCGGCAGTGCTCCATCTGGCCACGCATGTGGTGGAGTCCTCGGAACGGCCCTCTTACGGCCTGATCGGGCTTAGCCTCACGCCGCAGCTCGAAAATCAATTCCTGCCGCCCTTCGAAATCGCGGGCTGGCGAACCAACGCGGAACTCGTAGTTTTGAGCGGGTGCAACTCCGCCGCCGGGGCCAGGCTCCCTGGCAGCGGGCTGCTCGGTCTCACGCGTGCCTGGCTGATGGCCGGGGCCCATGCCGTCATCGGTAGTAACTGGGCCACGCCCGATGAGAGTGGCGCGCTGTTTGGCGCGCTGTACGGAAACCTGAGCGGGGAGCGCGATGCCTCCCCCGCTGCAGCGCTGCGGGCTGCGCAGCTGGCAATGCTTCGTTCCGGCGGCTGGCACGCAAAACCCAGCTACTGGGGCGCCTATTTTGTGGTGGGTAGCCAATGAATCCTGAAGCGATATCCGAAGTGCAAGCGGCCGGCGCGCGAGCCGGAGTGAGCCCGCCTGGCGAACCACCTGCGCGATCCTGGGTCCAAATGGTGGACCGTATTAGGGAGGGTGATCCCGCCGGTATGGAAGAGCTATACGCCATCTTCGTGAAAGGCGTACGCTTCTTCCTGTGGCGCCAGTTGGGCCCGCAGGACCTCGACGACAAGGTCCACGACGTCTTCCTCATCATCACCCACTCCATCCAAAAGGGAGAACTGCGCGAACCAGACCGGCTGATGGGCTACGTGCGTACCGTGGTGCGCCGCCAGGTCGCCATGCACATCGACAACGCCGTACAATCGCGGCGCAATCAGCAGGCCATCGACCCGTCCATGACACTCTCCGATCATCGCCCCGACCCCGAGCGTCGCGCTATCGAGCGGGAGAACCAGGATTTGGCGCTGCGCATGCTCGCCGGGCTCCCCAAACGCGAGCGCGAGGTCTTGATCCGCTTCTACCTTCAGGAGCAGACCGCCGAACAAATCTGCCAGGACCTGAACCTGACCGAAACCCAGTTCCGCCTGATGAAGTCGCGAGCTAAGGCCCGTTACGGCGAGTTGGGCAAGCGCCGCTTCGCGCAGCGTGAGGGTTTCCAGCCGAAATAGGTGCGCTTCCGCACCAAACATTTAGTGAGAGTCCTGCTTCGGCGCCTCCACCTTTTGAATAGGGGAGCAAATGCTCCAATATAAGATCGTAGGGTTCCGAATCATGAGAGATATCCATCGTCATATGGACGAGGAAGAGTTGGAGCAGTACTCCGACGGAGCCGGCACGCCCGAACAGACGGCTGCCCTGGAAACCCACCTTCTGACCTGCGAAGAGTGCCGGAACCAGCTGCTACAAACCGATGAATACGTGCTCGCCATGCGGTCGGCTGCCGGCCATGAACGGCGTGCGGCCCGCACCAGAGAACGTGAGTGGAGCGTCCCCACATGGTTCCCCGCCTTTGCGGCGGCGGCCTGCGGGCTCCTGCTGTTCGTGGCGGTGCGATACTGGCAGGCTCCTTCGCTACCCGCTGCCACTGTCGATCTGGTGGCGATGCGTGGGGCGGGGACACCCGGCGCCGCCCCCGCCGGCCGGGCCCTGCTGCTGCACCCCGATCTCACCGGACTGGCAGCCTCGCCTTCCTACCGCATTCAAGTGGTGGACCAGACAGGCCGCGAAGTGCGGCAGAGCCTGATGGAAGCCGCTCGCGGCGCCGTGCAATTCACCGGACTGCGCGCCGGGGTCTACTTCGTGCGAGTCTATCTGCCCGGCGGCGAACTGCTGCGCGAATACGGCCTCGAAGTTCGTTAGCCACGCCTTTGCCACCCCCAGTCACGCGGTAAAATAGGGGTAATGTCGCGTCAGGACGCAGGCGCCGCTCTCAGCGTCGAGCGCTTCTTTCAGTTTTCGCTTCTCGGGCTGGTGGCCAGCGGCTACCTCGCGGTGGCAGGTTCCGGCTACCTCGACACCCCTACCATCGCCCTCACCACCTCCGGACTCCTGCTGCGCGCCATCCTCATCTGCGGCATCGTGCGCTTCGAATTGTCCGATCGCCTGACCACGATAGTCACTGTCGCCTACTCCGCCTTTTTCTTTGCCGATTGCTTTCTGCTGTCACGCGATTTCCTGGCCGCCACCGTACACCTGCTGTTCTTCCTGGCGGTGATGAAAATTCTTACGGCGAAGAGCAATCGCGATTATCTCTACACCGCCGTGATCGCGTTTCTTGAATTGTTAGCGGCCGCTATTCTATCCATCAATCTCAATTTCTTTCTCTTCTTGGCGCTCTACCTGCTCTTTGCGATCGCGGCGCTCACCTCGGGCGAGATCCGGCGCTCGCTCCGACACTCCACCACCACCGCGCGGCCCGGCGTCAAGAACCTGTACCCGCGCCTCAGCCTGCTGGCCACGATGGTCACTCTCGGGATCCTCGCGCTCACCGCGGGGCTCTTCTTTATTCTGCCGCGCACCGCCGAAGCTGCCTTCTCGAGGCTGGTGGCGCACCGCGTTTTTCTGCCCGGTTTCTCCAACCAGGTAAACCTTGGCGACATCGGCGAGATCAAGACCAGTTCGCGCCCCATGATGCACGTCCGCGTCTGGAGCGCACAGCCCGTCGCGCCCATGAAATGGCGAGGCTCCGCGCTCAGCGATTTCGACGGCAAACGCTGGACCAATCCCAGGCGCAGGCAGGAACAAATCCTGGTAGACCACGATCACGTGATCCTGGCGACCAGCGAGTTGCGCCCCTCGGGACGCCGCGTCAACTACCATGTCGAACTCGAGGCGCTGGAGAACGATACGCTTTTCTTCGCCGGCACGCCGGAAGCTCTCGACCTCAAGGCCCGTGCAATTTATCGTTCGGAAAACGCCGCCTATCGCCTCGGCGGCTCCGTCCCCCAGGGCTTCCGATACGACGTCTGGAGTCTGCTCGACGACCCGCCGGAGCGCTCCAGTCCGCTCTATCCGCCGCCCGTGCTGCCCCTCTCGGCGCGCGAAGCCCATCTGCAGCTTCCGACCCTGGATGGCCGCATCGCAACCCTGGCCCGGACCTGGACCTCCGCCGGCGTCGACGACCTCTCGCGCGCTCGCGCCCTGGAGCGCCACCTCCGCACCGATTTCAGCTACACGCTGGAACTCCCCGACCGCGAAGTTGCCGATCCGCTCGCCAACTTCCTCTTCGTGCGCCGCAAAGGCCACTGTGAGTATTTCGCCAGCTCGATGGCCGTTATGCTGCGCACTTTGGGAATCCCCTCGCGCATGGCCACCGGCTTCCAAAGCGGTATCTACAACCCGGTGAACGACCTCTGGCTGATCCGCGCCAGCGATGCCCACAGCTGGGTGGAAGGCTGGATTCCCGGCTACGGCTGGACCACGTTCGACCCCACCCCGGCCGACCCGAACGCCGGGTCGCTCGGTCTGTTCTCGCGCGTAACTCTCTATCTGGATGCGGCCGAGACGTTCTGGCAGGAATGGGTAGTCACCTACGATCTGGCACGCCAGGGCTCGCTCGCCTATCGCATGGAGCAGACCGCCCATCGCGCCGGACTGAATTGGCTGGAGTCGGCCACCGCGCTTCGGAACGTCTGGAACCACTATGCAGCCGGCTGGGGGCGGCGCTATGGATGGCAAATGCTGGCTTGGGCAGTGGCCTTGTTCGCCGTGGGGATGTCGGTGGGCCCGCTCTATCGCTTGCTTCGCATGCGCCGCCGCGTCGAGTTGGTGCGCCGTGGACAAGGCAGCATGGCCGACGCCACCCTGCTCTACTTGCGTATGCTGCAGATTCTCAAACAGCGCGGCTATCAGAAGCCGCCGTGGTTCACACCAGCCGAGTTTGCCGCGTCCCTGCCGCGTAGTTCGCTGGGCGAATCGGTGGGCGAGTTCACCCACACTTACAATGCATTGCGTTTCGGAGGCCACTCCAGCGCGGCCTCCAAGCTCTCCGTGCTGCTCGACCGCATGGACCGCGAATAGTTTCCGCCAGCGTCATGCGCCGGATCTAGTCGGTCAACCGGCCGGAGGCCGCAGTTGTGCCGGACTTGCGCAAATGGCCAATCCGCAGGCCCGCAAGCGCTCGGGCTTAACCCTGGCTTAACCCAGGTCCTACTCCCAAATACGTTTCGGAACGCCGCGATCGCGATCTTTCACGCGGTCGTATTGATACAGTGTCGAGATCGTCCCCAAGCCTTCGTTATACAAGCTCTTCATGCCCAGCCGATCCTTGAGATCGGCCTCGAACGCGTGAAGTTCCTTGAGTTCGTCTGCCAGGGCCGGCTTTTTCTTGCCGCCAGGCGTGCGGAAAAACTTCTGGAAACCGCCGTCCACCAGCACGCCAATCTCGCTTCCCATGAGGATTCCGGCGCGATCCTCCAACTTGACCGCCCCCCCATCATCCTTCAAATCCACCGCGCAAACGCCACGAGACACCCGCACGGCGCCTCCGGCTTGCGAAGTCACCGTAAACCCGGCGCCCTCCAATCCACCGACCCGCTGCTGAAAGCTGAGAGTTTCGACCCGCGCGCGACGAAAGAACATACAGTCATTATAGATTGTCCCGGCCCGCCCTATCTTTTCCAGTAAGCCGTGTAAAATCTTAGCGTCGCGGGATAACATCTCCTCCGGTTTGCTGTATTCTCAGGAAACCATGAGGAAATTGTCAATCTGTCTGTTGCTATCCACCGCGTCGCTGCTCGCGCAGACCGCCGATGTCGCTTATTTCAGGGCAGTCATGCTGCCCTCTAACGAAGTACCCGCCGTAAACGCCACTGTTCGCGGAATGGCGGACATGATCGCCCACGTAGTTCGCGATAGTTCCGGCCAGATTGTAAGCGGTACTGTCGATTTCGTAATTCACTCCAACTTCGATGTGGAGCGGCCTGCCACGGGCCTCCACATACACTCCGGCGGTCCTACCGTCGCCGGTCCCGTGGTGATTAACACCGGACTTACCGCGGCCACCGGCCTCGTAGTGAAAGCCGGGGCCGACGTAGTCCGCCGTCCCGCGCAGGTTGAAACTAACGCGGCAGCGCTCGCCGCCCTGAAGGGGCTCTTCACCAATCCCCAGGATTATTACGTCAACATCCACACCACGGATAACCCCGGCGGCATTATGCGCGGCCAGTTGCAGCCCGCGATCCGCAAGGTGCTGATGGGCGTGATGAGTTCCGACAACGAGATCCCGGTACAGGCTACGGGCAGCGGTATGGGCCTGGTGGTCGCGATCGCCACTCTGAATTCGGGCGGCGGCCTGGCGACCGGCGTGACCTATCAAACCATCAACTACAAGCTTTTCGATTCGACGAATTTCACCGGCATGCACATTCACCAGGGTGCGGCTGGCATCAACGGCCCGGTGGTGATCAACACGGGCATCCCGTCCACCACGCTGGTCGATCCCAATGGCGGCGTCGTCGGCCCGTACTACACCGAAATCGATACGACCAATGCGGCGCAGGTGGCGACGTTCGCCAACCTTTTCCTCAATCCGCAATCGACCTACATCAACATCCACACCAATCTGCACCCCGGCGGCGCAATACGCGCTCAATTGCGGGACACCGACGCCATGGCGTTCCCCATCACGCTGGACTCGGCCAACGAAGTTGGCGCGGTCACGCTGAAGGGCACGGCGCCTTCGGTGATCACCGTACGCACGCTGCGCAACGAGGACGGTTCGGTCGCCGCGGGCTCCGTCTTCTTCGATGTAAATTACCGCCTCCCCAGCGCCGCGACCTTTAACGGCCTGCACCTTCACGATGGCCCCAAAGGCGTCAACGGACCGGTCTCGGTACCCATGATTCCCACCTACGACGGCAATACGGTCACCGACACCGGCTTCGGCAATTACTACAATTGGACGCCCGGCCTGATGACCCTGGCCACGCTGAACGACATCACCATCAACCCGGAAAATCACTACGCCAACATCCACTCCACGGTGGATCCGGCCGGCACGGCGCGTGCGCAGCTGGCTGCGAACTTGACTGCCACCCCGACGGTCGGAGCGGTGGTCGCCGCCAACCTGGATACGAACGCGACTTCGGTGGCGCCTGGCGGCCTGATTACGATCTACGGTACCAATCTGACCAAGGTTTCCACCGGCCTGGACGGCTGGGCGGGACGCGTGCTGCCTGGCTCGCTGAATGGCACTTCGGTGACCATCGGCGGCAAGAGCGCGGCCATCCTGTATGTGGGCGCCACCCAGATCAACGCTCAGGTTCCTTCCGACGTAACACCCGGCCAGCAGCCCGTGGTCGTGAAGAGCGCCATCGGAACCACCACGGCGTTCACGGTGACGGTAGCGGCCACGGCTCCCGCAATCTTCTACGCGCCGGTCGCGGCGGTGTTGAAGAACGCCGATTTCAGCCTGGTCAGCGCCGCCAATCCCGCCAAAGTGGGCGACGTGATCCTGGTCTATTCGACGGGTCTCGGCGCCACCTCGGCCTCGCTGCCCACCGGCACGCTGGTGCCGCCCACCACCACGGCGAACACCACGGTGCCCGTGACGGCGACCATCGGAGGCAAGCCGGCGGCCGTGGCCTACGCGATCGCGTCGCCCGGTTTCGCGGGACTCTACCAGGTAGCGATCACCGTACCGGCCGGCGTGACCGGCAGTTCGGCAATCGTGCTGACGCAGGGCACGGTGAACTCGAACTCGGTCGCAATCCCGGTACAGTAGTCCGAATCGTAGTGCGGGCGGGTGTCCGAAAGGGCACCCGCCTTTTTTTAGTGTGCCGTCCAATCATCTCCCGGTCCACACCGGGGCCAGCCACGCCACAGGTTTCTCCGGATCCGCCGCCGGAGCATCCCCGCCGCCGGCCGTCCACACCCTGACGAAAAAATACTTACTGGAAGAATCTTCCACCGTGGGCGTCCAGCGAACCGCATACCCGGGCTCGGGACTGATGTATTCCTTCACCACCACGCCGCCATCCTTCACAATGTCGATCTTCGTGATCTTGTCTTTCGGACTCGTGGTGTCGGGGTCGCTCACCGCAATGTCGAATTTGAAACTCTTCGCGCCCTTCAGCGTGGAGCCCATCACGGAGCCGTTCACGCCATATCTGCATTGAATGTTCCGGTCCAGCGAGGCGTAAGTGCGCCGATTCTTCATGGCGTCCAAAATCGCAGCCCTCGTGCGGCCTGTCGCCAAAACAAAAGTGCGTGAAGTTTGACGCGCAATACCAGCCAGCCCGTGGTTGTCATTGCCGCATACCGGTGAGACCTTCCATCCCTTATCGAGCGCGTTGACGAAGCCCTCATAGTGGATTTTATTATTCGAATTGATTACCTCCAGCATGGTGATGATGTCGGTCACTTTAGCGTCGCGGTGTGCCCAGTTATCGTATTGGTTCGCACCCGGATGATTAAACGTCGCCACCACCGGACCCTCGCCGTCGGATTGAGCGCCCGCCAGCCAGTTGTAAAAGAAGGGAAGATCCATCCCCGGCGCCAGCGCATTCAACATGCCGTGGCTATTGATCACATTAATGTGGCCGGTGCCGCCCGGACCGTCATTCTCGGAGTACTCGAAGCCGGGCAGCGCGACAAAGTTTGCGCCTGTGGCCGCCGCCGCCTGCTCCTTCAGCGCCATCCACTGCGCGTTGTCGGCGTTCGGCGGCTGGAAGGCGGCTTCCTGCGAATGGTCGGCGACCGTATAGAAATCGTAGCCGTTGGCCTTCGCCCGGCTAAAATGCTCCGATGGCGGACCCTGAAATTTCTCCCAGTCCGGTTTCACCGTCATTCCAGGACTCGGATACTGGAACGAATTGATTACGTAGATCGCCGCGCACCCGTTCTTCGTCTTGACGTAGCCCTCCGACCAGACATGCGCGATCGGCGACGAAGGGCTCGGCCCATACACGGATATCCCGGCGCAGTCGCTCTTCGCTAAGTGGTCGCCGTGGGACCACGTGTAAGCGGTATGCGCGTGTGTGCTCCCCGCGTAGATCTTATACTCCACCGCGGGGCCGGTCTGGCCGAGCGTCCACCCGGCAGCCAGCACTAAACCCAGCGCGCTCGCAACGTACCTCGGGAATCGATAGCTTCGCATTCGGCCTGCCCCCAATCAGAGCCGCGACGGTAACCGGGCGGTCTGCTTCCACACCTGCGATTCTACACGCGCGGGTGTAGACTGCAAAGCATGGTGGTCACGAGACGTATGTTCGTTGCCGGCGCGGCCGGCTTCGCCCTGCTTGGCCGGACTCGAGGAATGTCGATTCACTTGAGTTGCGGCGCTCTTGGAGTCAAGGCTTCGCAGACGGAGGCAATCGATTACGCGGCCCGTTTCGGGTTCGATTCGGTGGATGCCGATGGCCGCTATCTCGGCGAGTTGTCGTCGAGCGATTTGAGCCGTCTGGTAGACGGCATGAAGACAAAGAACGTGGCTTGGGCGATCGCCGGCTTCCCCACGGAGTTCCGCAAGGACGATGCCGCCTTCGCGGAAAGCGTCAAGACTCTGCCGGCCTTTGCCGCGGGGCTGGAGCGCGCCGGCGTCAAGCGGATCACCACGTGGATTACGCCCAACAGCGCCGACCTCACGTACCTGCAGAATCTCAAGACGCACGCGCGGCGGCTGCGCGAGGCGGCGGGCATTTTGAACGACCACGGGCTGCGCTTCGGACTCGAGTACGTCGGCCCCAAAACGTCCTGGAGCACGCGCCGGTATCCGTTTGTGCACACCATGGCGGAGATGAAAGAGCTGATCGCGGAGATCGACAAGCCCAACGTCGGGTTCGTGCTGGATAGCTGGCACTGGTATACGTCGGGCGAAACGAAGAAGGATCTGCTCACGCTGCGCGCGGGCCAGGTCGTGTCGGTGGATTTGAACGATGCCCCCGTGGGGTTGACGCTGGACACCCAGCTCGATGGCAAGCGCGAACTGCCGGCAGCCACCAGCGTGATCGATGTGGCGAGCTTCCTGGGAGCGCTGCAATCGATGGGGTTCGACGGTCCCGTGCGCGCGGAGCCGTTCAACGATGTTGTCCGGAAGATGGCCCCGGCAGAGGCGCTAGCGGCTACCAAGGCGGCCATGGATAAAGCCTTCGCAACGCAGCCTGCCTAGCTAGTTAAGCTAGGTGGGGCAGCCAAGTGGGGCAGAATTCATGCTGCGTACCGGCCAAAGGCCGGAGTCTGGAGCCTACTCGGCAGTGCCCATTAATCGGCGCAGGTAGGGGCGAGTCAACGCGAGCACTCCCGCGGCCAGCAGCAGTCCGGCGGCGATGCCTCCATAGAGACGCATCAGCTGCCCGGAGTCGTTGGCCACAAAGAACCCCGAGAGATACCCTGCCAGTTTATTGCCCAAACTCGTAGCGAAGAACCAAGCTCCCATCATCAGTCCCACGAAACGCGCCGGCGCGACCTTGGTCACGGTGGAGAGTCCCACGGGGCTCAGACAAATTTCTCCGGTGACATCGAGAAAGTACACGGCGGCCAGCCACAACGGGCTGATCTTGCCGGAGGCCGTAAGAGCGCTGGCGGGGACGAGAACGCAAAACGCGCAACCGATGGCCGCCAGCCCGAGCGCAAATTTCGTCGGGCTCGATGGCTGGCCCTCACCGAGTTTTACCCACAGTCGGGCGAACAGCGGAGCCAGTAGGATCACGTAGAATGGCGTCAGCGATTGCAGCCAGCTGGCCGGAAAATCCCAACCGAAAAGTTTGGTGCTGACCAGTTGCTTGGCGAAGAGATTCAAGCTGGCGCCTTTCTGCTCATAGGCAGCCCAGAAGAAAATCGTGAACGTGAAGAGAATGCAGATAGCGCCAATGCGGCTCCATTCACGCGCCGTGAGCGGTTCGGCGGGAGGAGCGCCGGCCTTGCTGGCTCGTGACGGCGGTCGGTGTCCCACGGCGGCAAGGGTGTTGCGCCGTAGTAGATACACGATCAGTCCGGCGATCATGCCGACTCCGGCCGCGCCGAAGCCCCAGTGCCAGCTTGCCGCGGGGTCGAAGCCGCGGGCGGAAAGCCAGGCCTTGAAGGTGGCGCTCTCGGCCAGGAAACCGCATGCCAGGGGCGCCATCACCGCACCCACATTGATGCCCATGTAGAACAGCGAGAAGCCGCTGTCGCGGCGCGGGTCCTTATCGCCGTAGAGCCCGCCGACCATGATCGAGATGTTGGGCTTGAGCAATCCGGTGCCGATAGCAATCAGGGACAGGCCGAGATAAAAAAAGGTGAGCGACGAAACGGTGAGGCAGAATTGTCCGCAGACGATGACGATGCCGCCCAGCAGCACGGCCAGGCGTGCCCCAAGTAATCGGTCGGCGAGCAAGCCCCCGGGGACGGAGAGAATGTATACGGACATGGTGTACGTGCCGTAGAGCGAGGCGGCCTCTTTGGTGGTGAAGCCGAGACCGCCCGCGGCCACCGGAGCGACGGCGTACAGCACCAGGATGGCGCGCATGCCGTAGTAGGAGAAGCGCTCCCACATTTCGACGAAGAAGAGCGTGGCGAGTCCTGGCGGATGGCTACCGGGCGCCGGTGCGGGTGACATGGATGCCATAATAGCGTGCGGCGCTTATAGCCATACCAACCGCCAAGCCCCGTACACACCGAACGCGACCAGACAGGGCATCCAGAGCCGTGCCACGCGAGGAGGATTCCACACCACACCCACCAGCATGATTGCAGCCAGGGGACTCAAAAGATGCCAGTGCAACGCTTCGCCAACATGCCCCTTCGCCAGCGCGAACATCGCGTGGGTAAGTCCGCAGAGCGGGCAGGCGTGCCCGGTCAGCCAGCGGAATCCGCACACCGGCAGCGGCGGCGGCGAAAAGGCCCACAACGCCGCCACGCCGAGCGCCAATCCGCCCCAGCGCCACATCAGACGCGTTCGAACGTGTGGGGGTCGAAGCCCACGATCTCCTGGTACGCCACCGTAATCGCCGCGAAGGTAACCGGGATGGTCACCAGGATGCCGACGATGCAACAGAGCGCGCCCAAAATATTCACCAGCGCAGCCAGGAGCAGGAACATCGTGAAGCCGAAATAATCGCCCTTCACAACATTGTGGCTGGCCTGCATCGCGGGCCAGAAATCCATCTGCTTATCCACGATGAAGAGGTACGTGAACTTGTACATCGCCGCCACGATCAGCCCCGGGATGACGCAGAGCAGCGACCCGGCGAACGTTAACAGCATGATCGCCAGCGATGCCACCAGCGCGGGCACGAAGAAGTTGAAGCCCTTGAAAACATCGCCGAGCTCGGCCTGCCGTCCCAGAATTCGCTTCATGGTGTAAACGTGAAATCCGACCATCAGAGGCCCCAACAGGATGATAGGCACAATTGCATTCAGCACGATGAAAATCAGCGCGAGCACCACGTAGTTGCCCATGTCGGCGGTGACGATCTTCCACCCGGCGCTGATCCAGGCGCCCGGGCGTGCCGAAACCTGGACCGCCGGCACGAACGTCGGCGTCACCGCGGCGCTCGGCGGACTCCCTGCCAGGGACTGTCCGCAAACCGGGCAGAATTGCACATCGGAATTCACCTGAGAACCGCAGCTATGACAGAACATTTATGTGAGTGGTCTCCAGCTCCAGAGGCGCAATCATACCACCCCGCGAGCCAAACCGGTAGGGCTGGCCGAAAACCACCATTCGCGGTGGTTCCCGGCCATGTGGCATCTTGCCCAGCGTCCTATTTTCAATTATTTACAAATGGCGAGTCACTTGCATACGTAAGGTGCGTTGCTATCCGGGGCACTCCTTATGACACGTCTTCGCATCATCACACTGAACCTCTTAACGGGTACTAGCTTGCTGCTGGCGCAGGACCCGCAGACCGGCGGCTGGCGTCGTTGGAACGAACCCGCGCCTCAACCGGCTCCGCAGACCCAACCCTCGCGCCCGGCGCAGCCCGCTCCCGCCGCCCAGCCCGGCAGTTCGAGTTCGTGGGACAACGACCCCACCCAGCCGGTGGCGCGTGCCGATTCGTACGGTCAGCCGCAGCAAAATCCCGACCAGCAGCAACCGCCCGATTTCCAGCGCAATGACCAGCGCCCGGAAATGCGCAATGACCGGCCCCCGGCCGCCGTGCCGCACTATGGCCTGCCGTCGGCGGTGACCATCCGTCCCGGGACGTTTGTCATGGTGCGCATGGAGCAGGAACTTTCCAGCGACCACAATCAGCAGGGTGATGTGTTCAGCGCCACGCTCGCGCAGCCCATCGTGGTGGATGGCGTGGTCGTGGCACAGCGCGGACAGACCGTGATTGGCCGCGTGGCAGAGGCCGTCAAGGCCGGACGCGCCGCGGGTACCAGTCGCCTGGCGCTACAACTCACCGGCGTCACGCTTGCCGATGGACTCCAAGCCAGCATGCAGTCGCAGATGGTGAATCGCAACGGCTCCACGAGTATCGGCAATGACGTAGGCGCAGTGGCGACCACGACCGCGGTTGGCGCGGCCATCGGTGGAGCGGTCGATTGGGGACGCGGCGCCGCCATCGGTGCAGGCGCGGGCGCGGCGGCGGGCCTGATCGGCGTACTCCTGACTCGCGGCCATCCGTCCGTGGTGTACCCGGAGACGGTCCTCACCTTCCGGATCGATTCTCCCGTCAACGTGGACTTGAGTCGTGCACCCCAGGCCTTCCGCTATGTGGGTCCTGACGAATACGATCGCCCCGTGCAGACCACCGTGGCGCGGCGCGGGCCGCCTCCCTCGGGAGTCTACGCGCCGGCCCCCTATTACGGCCCGTATCCCTACTATTACGGCGGCGGATATCCGTACTACGGCCCCGGCATCAGCATCGGAATCGGGGTTGGAGGCTACGGCTACGGCCGTTATGGTTATGGCCGCGGCGGCTACTACGGCCGTCATCGGTAATCAGAGCCGTCATTAGTCAGAGCCGCGACCGTGAGGGAGCGGTGCTTTTTCCAGGCCGGCGCAGAAGCGCCGGCCTTTCTTCTGCCTACCAGAACTTCAAGTAAGGCTTCCCCTCGATCAATCGCAATACGTACAAGCCGACTTCGCGGGCGTGATAATCACCCCACATGCTGGATTCGCCGGCAGGTACCTTGGCATTCTCAGGGATGCGATCCCAGCCATTCGGGCGGTGATACACCGAGTGCAGAATCAGCCCCTGATGCTCCGGGTCAGTGCTCAAATAGGGCTCCGCGAAAAGACTGTCGCAGACCTTCAAGCCGGCGTTGGTATACCGCTCGTCGTTGAGCCGGCGTCCCAAGCGGAGCAGTCCCTGCGCGCCGATCGCCGCGGCCGAGCTGTCCACCGGCTCGTGCAGATTATAGGGATCGGCGACCGTGGCGCGCCAGTCGCCAAGTTGCGCGAGGCCGGGAGCGCCGGTGTCCCAGTAGGGAATGCCGTCGGGCGGGGTGTGCTCGATGTAGAAATCGCAAGTCGCGCGCGCCGCCTTTTCCATGATGGCGATGGTCTCTTCATGTCCGCTAAGGGTGTCGAAGAGTTCCAACTGCTCGGCGAAGCCGCACATCGCCCAGGCCAGCCCGCGAGTCCACGTGCTGAAGGGCGAGTAGCCCTGCTGCGAGTTGGGACAGCGGTAATTGCCGTCGTTGGTATTGAAGATACTCTCGTGCGCGGTGCGCCCGCGTACGTCGTAGGTGTCGCGCCCTTCGCCGTACCACACGGCGTACTTCGCAGTCGCCCGCGCATGCAGCGCGACGCGTTCGATCAGCGATATTTTCTTATCGTTCTCGCCCATCAGGACGTGGCCCAAAAGATGGCTGACGGCGGGCGCGCGCAAGGTGCGTATGGTGTCCACGAAAAGCGAGTGCGGGCCGTTGAACGAGTAGATGTAGCCTCCGCCATCGCTGGTGCGCGACCAGCGCGCCGCCTGCACAGCGCCCGAAACCTTGAGCGCCATCTCGTAGAAGCGGCGCTCCCACAGATTCTCGGGAATGCGGCCTTCCTTCATCAGGCGCAGTAGATTGCCGTAGGTGCTCACATTGTTGAAGCCGTGATCGTGCACGCCGATGTGGCTGACGTGCGGCGCCATCACGTCCACCGTGCGCTCGCGGCCGATCTCGAGGAACTCGGTTTCGCCGGTGGCGTCGAACTGCAGAATGGCGGAGCCGAATTGAAAGCCCTGCGTCCACTCGGTCCATCCGCGGCTGGTGTAGCGGCCACCGTCGGTGAACACGGGCGCACCCTTGTCGGGCGCCCAGGATTGCTCGATGGACCTTATCTTGGCGCCGGAAAGCTCGAACAGGCGGCGGACTTTTGGCGCCAGCGCGCTCAATGATGGGGCGGATTGCGTATCGATCATTCCCCGCAATTTTAACTTATGTACCATGGGGAAATGACCCGTCGTGAAGCCCTCGCGCTGCTAGCCTTGCCCGCCGTCTGCCCTGCCGCCGAAGACATGGTGGCGGAATGGCGCCGCATCGCCTCGCAGGTAGATGGCACGGTGGGCGTGACGGCCGTGAATCGCTCCAACGGCCAACGGGCGTCGTTGAATGGCGGCGACAAGTTCCCGCTGGCCAGCGTCTGCAAACTACCGCTCGCCGCGCACATGCTCGCGCTGGTGGAAGCGGGCAAATTCTCGCTCACCCAGCAGATCGATATACCCAGGGCGGATCTCTATCCTCCGGTGAGCGTGATCGCCGAACGCTGGGAGCAGCAGCACCGTTTCCCCCTCGATCAGATGCTCGAGTGGATGGTGGCGAAGAGCGACAACACCGCCGTGCAGACGCTCTTCCGTATCGGCGGCGGCGCGCCGGCGATGGCGGCGCGCTTCAAGCAGTGGCAGGTGGAAGGCATCCGCCTGG